>NZ_JBSSEW010000032.1:0-42423 GCF_054062095.1 Pseudomonas sp. TE6288 | reverse complement strand
CGCATGGCCACTTGTGATGCTGATAATCTTGGCGACTATCAGTCCGTACTCACAAGCACCCACACGAATTGCTTGATTCAATTTGTTAAAGAGCGTTTGGCCAAGAGCTTTTCGTCTCAACCGAGGCGCGCATTCTACGCTTTCCTCATTTCGTGTCAAGCGTTTATTTTGAAGTTTTTCAGAAGTCGCTTTTTGCAAAACATCTTCTACCTCAACAACTTACCGCTTGCCTCGTGGCGTTCAACGCTGCGAGGAGGCGAATAATACGCGGTTTGATTTCAGAGTCAACACTTTGATCTGAAAAAACTTTCGATCACCATCCAGCGGCACGTCGGCAACTATTCGCCACGGTTGCCGCTCTGTAGAGAAACACGCAAGCGGAGCGGCTTTGCCATGAGCGATGCACAGAATGAGAAGACCCCGGGGCTGTCGGCGGACGAAGAGCAGGAAGTCAGCCACAACCAGCCGCCGCGGGCGGCAGTGTTGCACGAGATCATCCGCTACCAGGGTGACCAGGAACTGGAGCGCACCCTCGCCGCCTTGTGGTGGTCGGCACTGGCGGCAGGCCTGACCATGGGCCTGTCATTGATGGCCATGGGGCTGTTCTATGCCCGCCTGCCGGAAGGCGACAGCGCCCAGGTGATCGCCAGCCTGGGCTACAGCGCGGGGTTCCTGGCAGTGATCCTGGCCCGCCAGCAACTGTTCACCGAGAACACCCTGACCGCCGTGCTACCGGTGATGACCGCGCCCACCCTGAGCAACCTCGGCCGGCTGTTGCGCCTGTGGAGCGTCGTGCTGCTCGGCAACCTGGCCGGCACGCTGCTGGTGGCCTGGGTGATGCTCGAACTGCCAATCTTCGACAGCAAGACCGACATCGCCTTCCTTGAGGTGGGCCGCAAGGTGATGACCAACGACATCAGCCAGATGTTCGCCAAAGGCATCGTCTCCGGGTGGATGATCGCCACCATGGTCTGGATGATCCCCTCCATGGAGCACGCCAAGATCTGGATCATCCTGGTGATCACCTACCTGATGGCCCTGGGCGACTTCACCCACATTGTCGTGGGCTCGGTGGAAGTGTCGTACCTTGTCTGGGCCGGCGATGAAACCTGGCAGGCGTTCTGGCTGGACTTCGCACTACCCACCCTGGCGGGCAACATCATCGGCGGCAGCTTCATCTTTGCCCTGATCAGCCACGCCCAGGTTCGCAGCGACAGCGGCAAGCCCCCCTCGCAATTGCTCAAGGATGAAAAGCCGAAAAAGGACTAGCGCGCCGCTACCGCCCGCTCGGCTCCCCTGCCCCGCTGCGGCAATGGCCGTGGCCGCCACCAGTTCTGCCCGGGGTGTGGCGAGTCGAGGCTGACCCGCTCGCCCATCTGCGGCGTGCTCAATTGCACCTGGGCGGCGTTGGTCAGGGCCAGGATACGCTCGAAGGGCTCCTGCCAACCGTGGATGGACAGGTCGAAGGTGCCGTTATGAATCGGCAACAACCAGCGGCCTTGCAAGTCCAGATGCGCCTGCAGGGTCTGTTCCGGCTGCATGTGCACATTGGGCCAGGCAACGTTATAGGCGCCAGTCTCCATCAGGGTCAGGTCGAACGGCCCATACTGCTCGCCGATTTCACGGAAACCGTCGAAATAGCCAGTATCGCCGCTGAAGAATAGCCGCAGCCCTTCGTCGATCATCACCCAGGACGCCCAGAGCCTGCGGTTGCTGTCGAACAGCCCGCGCCCGGAAAAGTGCTGGGCAGGCGTGGCGACGAAGCGCACGCCTTCGACTTCGGTTTCCTGCCACCAGTCCAGTTGCCGCACCTTGGCCGGCGGCACGCCCCACTCGACGAGCAAGTCCCCCACGCCCAACGGCGCGAGGAAATGCTCGGTGCGCGGTGCCAGCTGGCGGATGGCCTGCTCATCCAGATGGTCGAAATGGTCGTGGGAGAGAATCACCGCGGTCAGTGGCGGCAGGTCGCCCAGCGCCAGCGGCGGCGCATGGAAGCGCAACGGCCCGGCCCACTGCACCGGCGAGGCGCGCTCGGCGAACACCGGGTCGGTAATGAAGAAGCGCCCGCGCAACTTGAGCAGCACAGTGGAATGGCCGAGGCGCCACAAGCTGTGATCCGGTGCGTCAGCCACCTGCTGGCGGGTCATCGGCTGCAGGCTGAGCGCTGCGTCTGGCCGGGTCTGTGGTGGCTTGCGCAGCAGCAGGTACTTGACGCCGATGCGCAACTTCTTGAGCACGCCGTCCTTGGGCAGTTCGACCTGGTTGTGAAAGCGCCCGTCCCGATACGGAGCCGGCTCGCCGGCGGGGGTAGCCATGGAGACCATGAGCAACAGCACTCCGCAAATGAGGAAAGCCTTCATATTACTCCACAGGGTCGGATCAACCGTGAAATGGCTTGTAAGGTCATTTTTCGCCGATGAACGATTGTTCAACAATATTCACATTACTTATGCGATAAACGGCGCTCCACAGAAGAACGACAACCATGATCGACAATCGCAGCGGCAAGGGGCTCTCTTTCGTCAGGCGCATCTACCTGCCGCGCATCATCGGCCTGGGAATCGGCCTGTTCAGCGTGATGGCTGCCATCGCCCCGCTGACCCCACCGCCCTGGGCCTGGGCCCTGCTGCTGTTCAATGGCCTGGTCTGGCCACACGTGGCCTACCAGTGGGCCCTGCGCTCGGCCTCCCCGTACCAGGCCGAGCAGCGCAACATCCTGCTGGATTCGCTGATGGGCGGTTTCTGGACCGCGGCTATCCACTTCAACCCGCTACCCAGCGTCACCATCCTGTCGATGATGACCATGAACAACGTCGCCGCCGGTGGCAAACGCGTGCTGCTGCGCGGCCTGTTGGCGCAGCTGTGCGGCATGCTCTTGGCCACCACGCTGCTCGGCACCGGCCTGCAGGCACAGGCCACGCAGTTGCAGGTCCTCGCCTGCCTGCCGATGCTGACCCTCTACCCCCTGGCCCTGGGCTGGGTGTGCTACCAGTTGGCGATCAAGCTGACCGAACACAAGCGCCGCCTCAGCGCCCTGAGCCGTACCGACAGCCTCACCGGACTGCTCAACCATGGTTCGTGGAAAGACCTGCTGCTGCTCAAGTTCCAGATCTGCCAGCAGCAGCGGCTGCCAGCGGTCATCGCGCTGATCGACATCGACCACTTCAAGACCATCAATGATACCTACGGCCATGTGGTCGGCGACTGCGTGTTGCGCCAGCTCAGCCAGGAGCTCAAGCGCACCCTGCGCGAGGACGACCTGGCCGGGCGCTATGGCGGCGACGAGTTCTGCGTGATCCTCCCCGGCACCCACGAAGCCCAGGCCTGCCAGGCCATGGAGCGCCTGCGCGAACGCCTGGCCGCCTACCGCAACCCGCACTTGCCGGGCTTGCGCATCAGCCTGAGCATCGGCCTGGCGGACTTTCGACCCGACCTCGCCTCGCCCGAGCATTGGCTGGAACAGGCCGACAAGGCCCTGTATGCCGCCAAGCGCCAGGGTCGCGACCAGGTCAATTTCGCTCGCGGCGAGGCCGCCACGCTCAGGCTGGCCTATCCTGACTGAACCTTCGCCCAGGCCTCGGGCGCAAGACAGCAGTTGAAGGAGTCGCCCGTACATGGACAGGAACGTCGACCTTTCACCCTCCAGCCCCACCTCGCGCCTGCAGGTGCGCCGCCTGGTCGGCGGTTTCTGCGCGCTGTTCGGGCTCGCTTGCGTGTTCACCCTGGTGGCGCTGTTCAACATCGCCGCCACGCTGGACCGCCAGGCGCTGGAGCAAAGCACCTTCCAGGCCACCCAGGCGCTGGAGCAGCGGCTGGTGGCCTCGCGTCAGTTCCTCTCCAGCTACGCCGTCTGGGACGTCGCCTACGAACATCTGGTAGGCAAGGTCGACTGGCAGTGGGCGTATGACGAGAAGAACGTCGGTGAGTCGCTGTACAGCGCCAGCGGCTACGAAGGCGTGTTCGTGGTCGAGGATGGCCGCACCACCTACGCCCTGTTCAAGGGCAAACCCACCGATTCGCCGGCTAGCGCCCATATCGACAGCCCCCTGGCAGCGATCATCGCCGCCGCGCGCAGGGCGGCCCCGGCCCGCGAGCAGGTAACCCATTTCGTACGTTTCAACGGCTGGCCCGCAGTACTCAGCGCCGCGGCAGTACGCCCGGACAAGGAAGTGACCGAGGCTGATGTAAAACAGGCGCCGGTGATGGTGTTCGTCGACCAGCTGACCGAAGCCAAGCTCGCAGTGCTGGGCAAAGGCGCGGGTTTGACTGGCATGCGCCTGGAAAAAAACGCTGTTGCCCAGGCCGGGCAACCGCATATCGCCCTCGGCGAAACCGGTTATCACCTGGTCTGGAACACACCGTTGCCGGGCCGCCAACTGCTTCATGCCTTTCTGCCGCCGCTGCTGGCAGTACTGCTGGTACTTGGCCTGGTGCTGCTCTACCTGTTCCGCCACGCCCTGCGCAGTTCCCAGGCAATAGATGAAAGCCTGCTGCGATTGCAGCAGAGCAACCGCGCCCTGGAAGCCAGCGAGCAGCGCTTTCGCGCAGTGGCCGAAGCCGCCTCCGACTGGATCTGGGAAACCGACCGCCATCACCGCCTGACCTACCTGTCGCAGCGCTTCGTCAGCGTCACCGGCTACCGCATCGAGGACTGGCTCGGCCAGCCGCTCAACCAGTTGCTGGCCTGCGACACCACACCCCTGCTGCCGTGGCTCGACAGCCAGGCCGACGACAACCCGCAGCAACTGGCCAACCTGCGCTGCAACTACGATGACGCCAGCGGCCAGAACCGCTACTGCCGCGTCTCGGCGCGCTCGATCGTCTACGAGGGCAAGCTCGCCGGCTTTCGCGGCACCGCCAGCGACATCACCGACGAGGTCGCCGCCCATGCCCGCATCCAGCACTTGTCGATGCACGATGCCCTGACGGGCCTCGCCAACCGCAACAAACTGTCGCGCCACCTCGAGCAGGCGTTGTTGCGCGGCAGCGATTCACCACCGTTGACCCTGCTGCTGCTGGACCTGGACAGTTTCAAGCCCATCAACGATTCCCTCGGCCATCCGGCCGGCGACGCAGTACTACAGGAGGTGGCCGGCCGTCTGCGCGACACCACCCGCGACAATGACCTGGTCGCTCGCCTGGGCGGCGACGAGTTCGTCCTGGTCTTGCACGGCCTGGACAACCGCAGTGAAATCGACCGTTTCTGCGCGCGCCTGCTCGACCTTTTGCAGCAGCCCATTGGCTTCGAGGAACACCAGTTGCACATCGGCGCCAGCATCGGCATCGCCCAGACCCGGGCCCAGGGTTACGATGCCGGCGAACTGATCCGCTGCGCCGACATCGCCCTGTACCAGGCCAAGGCCGACGGCAAGAACACCTGGCGCTACTTCTCGCCGGAAATGAACCAGCAGATCCAGTACCGCCGCCAGCTGGAAAACGACCTGCGCCGGGCGATCAAGCAGCACGAGTTCGTGCTGCACTACCAGCCACGCTATCGCCTGGACGACCTGCGCATCGTCTCGGTGGAAGCCCTGTTGCGCTGGGAGCATCCGCAAGAAGGGCTGATAGGGCCAGACACCTTCATCCCACTGGCCGAACAGAGCGACCTGATCGTCCCGCTGGGTCGCTGGGTACTCGAAGAAGCCTGCCGCAATGCCCGTGACTGGCCCGAAGAGTTGCTGGTCTCGGTCAACCTGTCGCCTGCGCAGTTCTCCCGCAGCGATGTGGTCGCCGATGTGCGCCAGGTGTTGCTGGACACCGGCTTCCCGGCCCAGCGCCTGGAGCTGGAAATCACCGAGAACGTGATGCTCAACGACATCGAAGGCGCCCTGGGCACCATGCTCGCGCTCAAGGAACTGGGCGTGCGCCTGAACATGGATGACTTCGGCACCGGCTACTCGTCACTGGGCTACCTGCGTACCTACCCCTTCGACAGCATCAAGATCGACAAGCGCTTCATCGCCGGGTTGAGCAGCCAGAGCGGCAACGACCGGGCCGTGGTCCAGGCGATCATCAACCTGGGCAAGGCCATGGGGCTGACGGTGACCGCCGAGGGCGTGGAGACCGAGCAGCAATTGAAGGCGCTGGACAAGGAGCAGTGCCACGAGGTGCAGGGCTACTACCTGAGCAAGCCCGTGGACCGGGCAGGGTTCGAGGCGCTGCTGGCGAACCGGGAAGTTCGCCAGGATGCGTCCTGAACGCGCTGCCACGGGATTCAGCGCAGGCTGCGCTCAGCCACGATTTCGGGCAGGTCGGTACGGTTGAGGTAGATGCGCAAGGGCTCGCCGATGTTCAAGCGATCGTCCACATGCTGCTCCAGCAGCAACGCCAGGCGCTCCCGGCACAGCGCCATGCGCGCATCGGCCTCGGGCCGCCAGACGAACTCGCTGCAGGGGGTGATGCTGTCGTCGGCCACGTCCATGCCGAACGCGTCCTCTGAAAACCGCACGATATGGGTGCCGCGCTTGCCGTGAAAGCCGACGAAGCCCTTGAGCTGGTCGGCGGCGATGCAGATGTCCTGGGATGTGATGGCCATGGCGTAACCTCGCAAAGAATTCGGAAGTGACGCACGCAGAGGGGGCGGTCGCCTCTGGCGGGCAACGCGCAAGTGCCAGCCTAACCCAAGTGCCAGACCGTTCGCCAAGGTTTTTCACCCCTCGCGCCAAGGCCCGCTAGACTGGATTTTCGAGCCCCTTCGTTGTTATCGGATCCGCCCCTCATGACCCAGGCCGTCACCGCCGACATTGCCATCATTGGTCGCATCAACGCCGTGCCGGCCATCCTCCAGGTCATCTGCGAGACCACTGGCCTGCGCTTTGCCGCCGTGGCCCGGGTGACCGAGAGCAACTGGACGGCCTGCGCGGTGCTCGACACCCTGGGATTCGGCCTCGAGGTTGGCGGCGAACTCGAGGTCGCCACCACGCTGTGCCACGAAATCCGCAGCACACGCCGTACCATCGTGATCGACAAGGCCAGCGAGGACGAGCAGTACTGCCGTCACCACGCCCCGCGCCAGTACCGCTTCGAAAGCTACATTTCAGTTCCGGTGCTACGTACCGACGGCAGCTTCTTCGGTACCATCTGCGCCCTGGACGCCAAGCCAACGCCGCTCAAGGGCACGGCGATACAGCCAATGATGGAATCGTTCGCCCGCCTGCTGGCCATTCAGATCGAAAGCGAGGAAAACGCCCAGCGCACCGAGCTCGCCCTGCACAAAGAGCGGGCCATGGCCGAGGTCCGCGAGCAATTCATTGCCGTGCTCGGCCACGACCTGCGCAACCCGCTGTTCGCCATCACCGCCGGTGCCGAACTGCTCAGCCAGCGCCTGACGCACGACAAGCAACGGGCCATCGCCCTGCATATCCTCACCTGCGGCCAGCGGGCCACCGAGCTGGTGCGCGACATGCTGGATTTCGCCCGTGGCCGCCTTGGTGCCGGGATCCCCTTGAACCTGCAACCCTGCCACGATCTGCCGGACGCCCTCGGCCATGTGGCCTCCGAGCTGCAGCGTGTCCACCCGCAGCGGCGCATCATCCTCGACATTGGCCAGGTCGGCGGCCTGCTGTGTGACCGCGAGCGAATCATGCAACTGTTGTCCAACCTGATCGCCAATGCCCTCCTTCATGGCGACCCACAAGGCCCGGTGACCGTGCGCGCCAGCCTCAGCGACAGTACGTTCGACCTGAGCGTGCACAACCAGGGCACGCCGATCGCCCCGCAAACCCTGCCCTTGCTGTTCGAGCCTTTCAGCCGGCCGATCTCTGGCGCGCCCCAGCCCGGCCTGGGCCTGGGGCTGTACATTGCCAAGCAGATCGCCCTCGCCCACGGCGGCCGCATGGAGGTGACCTCCAGTGCCGAGGGCGGCACCCTGTTCAGTTTTCGCCTGCCGAAGGATCGACCTGGGACTCCAGGAGCACCGCCAGCCAGTTCATGAACGCCTGGACCCGGCGCGGCACATGGCGCTGCCGCGCATACAACAGCGACACCGGCATGGCCCGCGCCTGCCAGGGCTCGAGCAGCGACACCAGTTCACCCGCGCGCAGGTGTTCATCGACACCTACCGCCGGCACCTGGATCAGGCCTAGCCCAGCCAGGCAGGCGGCGGAATAGGCCTCGGCGTTGTTCACCGTGACCACGCCGGCCATGGCCTGGAAGCGCAGTTCGCCGCCCTGCTCGTATTCAAACCCGGCACTGCGCGCGCCGAGGTTGCGCACGTAGTGGACCAGCCGGTGGCTATCCAGGTCCTCCAGGCGGCGCGGCACACCGTGGCGTTCGAGATAGGCGGGGCTGGCGCAATTGCGCATGCTCAGGCGCCCGACCGGGCGCGCCACCACGTCAAGGTCGCTGAGCGCGCCGATGCGCATCACGCAATCGAAGCCTTCGCGCAACAGGTCGACCTGGCGGTCGGTGCAGCTGATCTCTACATCCAGGCGCGGGAAACGCTCGAGAAAACGCGGCAGCGCCGGCACGATGACCCGCCGCGCCATCATGGTCGGCAGGTCGATGCGCAGACGCCCGGCCAGCTCGGCGTCGTCGGCGCTGAACAGGCTCTCGATCTCGTCCATGCCCGACAACAGGTCCTTGCTGCGCTCGTACAGCAAGGCGCCGTCCTGGGTCGTGCGCACCCGGCGCGTGGTGCGGTTGAGCAGGCGCGTGCCGAGCAGGTTTTCCAGCGCCCGCACCTGTTCGGAAACGGTCGAGCGCGGCAGGCCCAGGCTTTCGCCGGCCAGGGTGAAACTGCTCAGCTCGCTGACCCTGACAAAGGTACGCAGCAGCTCCAACTTGTTCATACGGCCCCTAATTGTCCAATTGGCGCGAACAGTATTTCCGGATCGCCTGGATTTAACAGCACCTGTCCGACCAATAACCTGTCAGCCACAGCCACCCACCAAAGGTAACCGACATGACTCGCAAGATCGCACTGATCACCGGCGCCAGCCGCGGCCTGGGCAGGAACACCGCCGAACACCTGGCCGCCCGTGGCATCGACATCATCGGCACCTACCATAGCAAGGCCGACGAAGCCCGCGCCGTGGCGGCCACGCTGGAGCAGGCCGGCGGGCGCGCCGCCATGTTGCAATTGGATGTCAGCGACAGCGCCAGCTTCGCAGGCTTCGCCGAACGCCTGGGCGACACGCTTGGACAGCAGTTCGGGCGCCATCAGCTGGATTTCCTTGTAAACAACGCCGGCATCGGCCTGAACGTGCCATTCAGCGAGACCAGCGAGGCGCAGTTTGACCAGTTGCTGAACATCCAGCTCAAAGGCCCGTTCTTCCTTACCCAGCGCCTTCTGCCGCTGCTGGCCGATGGCGGGCGCATCGTCAACATCTCCACCGGCCTGACCCGCTTCGCCCTGCCCGGCTATGCCGCCTATGCGGCCATGAAGGGCGCCATGGAAGTACTGACCCGCTACCAGGCCAAGGAGCTGGGCGCGCGCGGCATCCGTGTGAACATTCTCGCGCCGGGCGCCATCGAGACCGATTTCGGCGGGGGCGTGGTGCGTGACAACCAGCAGGTCAATGACTACATCGCCGGCAATACCGCGCTGGGCCGGGTCGGCCTGCCCGACGATATCGGCGCGGCCATCGCCTTGTTGCTGGAAGATGGCAATGGCTGGATCAACGGGCAGCGGCTGGAGGTGTCGGGGGGCATGTTCCTCTGAGGAGCACGCTGCGCAATGCGCTCAAGCTCGGTTCAAGGCCTGGTGCAGCGCAGCGACGGCAGGAAGTGACAAAGCCTCATGGGTGATGCACAGGCCGACCCGGCGCCGCAGTGCCAGGCCGCTGCCGGGCCGCCAGTAGACCCCGGCACAGCGCTCGGCCAGGGACTGTGGCAACCATGCCGCGCCCAGCCCGGCGGCGACCATGGCCAGCGCCAGTTGCAACGAACCGGCCTGGCCAACCTGCTCGCCTTCGCCGTACAACCCCATCAGGCGCTGGTGCGAAGGATGCTGCGGACAGGTGATCCAGCGCCCGTCCGGCTGGCTGCCGGTCGCCATTACCAGCACGAAGGCCTCCTCCCACAACGGCAGGAACAGTTCGTCCTCGCAGCCCTGGGCCTCGTCGGCCAGCCGCGCATCCCCGTCGCACCCCGCCAGCAAGGTCAATTGCAGGCCCGCAACCGCCTGGCTGGCCAGGCGCACGCAAGCCTCGACCTGGGCCGGCGCGATGTCCGCCTCGATGCCCAGGGCCAAAGGCACCCGCTCCTGCCCCTGGCGAAAGCGCAGGCGCAGCGCGTCGGCCTCGGCCACCATGCGGCAGGCCTGGGGATACAGCTCACGCGCCTGCTCGCTGACTTCGACCCCACGGGCCTGACGCAGGAACAGCTCGGCGCCCAGGTCGTCCTCCAACTGGCGGATGGTCACCGACAAGGTGGGTTGCGCCACGCACAGGCGCTGGGCGGCTACCGTGATGTTGCGCGCTTCGAAGACCGCGATAAATGCCTTGAGATGACGGATATCCATAGATAGAACCGATGCCAGCCAGAGAAATAAGCCGTTTTTCATGGCCGAAAGGGCTATCTAGAATCCTGGCCATCGAAAGCGATTATGCCTGGGAGGCAACCATGAACAAACCCCTGATCATCATCACCGGCGCCAGCTCCGGCATAGGCGCCGCCACCGCCCAACGCTTTTCCGCCGCGGGCCATCCGCTGTTGCTGGTCGCCCGCCGCCTGGATCGCCTGGAGGCGCTGGCGTTGCCCGATTGCCTGTGCCGCGCCGTGGACATCCGCGACCGCGCAGCACTGGTCGCCGCCGTGGCCGAGGCCGAAGCCGTGTACGGGCCCGCCGATGCCTTGGTGAACAATGCCGGGGTGATGCTGCTGGGGCAGATGCACGAACAGGACCCGGAACAATGGGAGCGCATGTTCGACATCAACGTCAAAGGCCTGCTCAACGGCGTGCACGCGCTGGTCGGCGGGATGGTCGAGCGGCGCCATGGCACCCTGATCAATGTCAGCTCGGTGGCCGGACGCAAGACCTTCCCCAACCATGTGGCCTACGTAGGCAGCAAGTTCGCCGTGCACGGGTTGTCGGAAAACCTGCGCGAGGAGCTGGCGCCGCACAATGTGCGGGTGGTGACCATCGCGCCGGGCGCAGTGGAGACCGAGCTGCTCGGGCATACCACCGACGCGGGCATCAAGCGCGACTACGAGGCCTGGAAGGCCAATGACATGGGCGGCGTGGTGCTGTCGGCGGAAGATGTCGCCGGGGCAATCGTCTGGGCCTACCAGCAGCCGCAGCAGGTGTGCATTCGCGAGATCGTGCTGGCGGCGACCGCCCAGCAGCCTTGAGGCTGAGTACCGGGGGCGCGATGCGCCCCTTTCGCCGCGGTTCGTCGCCACGACGAGCCGGCTCCCACACCGACCGCGCCGGCCTCAAGTCATGTGCAATCCCAGGGGGAGCTGGCCTGCCCCCTCAAGGCGCTTCGTGCACCTGCACGCTGGCCGTCATGCCGGCGCTCAGGGTCACGCCCTCCGGCACCTGGTCCAGGCGGATGCGCACGGGTATGCGCTGCGCCAGCCGCACCCAGTTGAACGTCGGCTCCACCTCTGGCAGCAACTGCCCATCCGGCGTCGAGTTGCGGTCGGTGATCCCCCGGCTGATGCTTTCTACCTGCCCTTGCATCGCGTCGCCGGCGCCCATGAGCCAGACCTTGACCGGGTCGCCGACGCGAATCCGCGGCAGCTTGGTTTCTTCGAAATACGCCTGGATATAGAAAGTGGCATCGTCCACCAGCGCCATCACCGACTGCCCGGTGTTGACGAAATTGCCCTCGGCCAGGCGCAGATTGGTGATATGCCCGCCCCGCGGGGCGCGTACTTCGCTGCGGGCCAGGTTGATCTTCGCCACTTGCAACTGAGCCTCGGCCTCGTGCAGTTCGCCACGGGCGACAGCGGCGTTGATCTGGGCGTTCTCGCGCAGTTCGGCACTGATCGCCTCCGGCCCCAGCGCGGTGCGCCGGGCGGCCTCGCGCTCGCGCAGGCGCAACTGCTGGGTACGCGTCTCGACCACGGCGGTGGCCTGGTCGAAGGCGGCCTGGAAGCGTTCGCGGTCGATGCTCATCAGCAGGTCGCCGGCCTTCACCTGCTGGTTGTCATGCACCTTCAACGCGCTGACCCAGCCCGACACGTCTGGGGCGATCACCACCACGTCGGCACGCACCCGGGCATCCCGGGTCCAAGGCGTGAGCATGTAGTACTGCCACAGATGATAGCCAGCAAAAACAGCGAGGATCACCACACACAGGGTGACCAGTGTACGTACGACTGTACGCATGGACTTACTCCTTACAAAGGGCCTGACAGGCGCACCACCCCATACAGCACACAGACGAACAGCGCAGCGTCGAACAACGCCTCGTGCCAGATCCATCGCCCCAGGGGGGTGGCCTGCACGATGAAACGCAACAGCCCGGTGAGCACCAGCGCCAGCAGCACATAGATCAGAAACGGGCTGAGCAGCACGCCGCCCAGTGCCCACTCACGCAACCCCATGGGTTTCCTCCTGCCAGCGGCACCACTTGCCCCAGCTCTTGCGCAATTGCAGCACCGCGCCGATGGCCAGGCGCAGCGGGTCACTGGGCGGCTGGCGGCGCAGGGCCTCGATGAACTGTTCACTGGCAGTGTCCAGGCGCTGGCCACGCCCCGGCGCCGGGCCGCTGGCAAGGACCGCCTGCAACTGCTGCAGGTACTGGCGCTCGGCATTACCCAGCGGCGCCTTGGCCACGGCCAGGCACATGCGCAGGTGCACCAGTTCGTCACCGATATCCAGGCCGTGCAGGCCGTCGTCCCAGCGCTTGCGCTCGGCCTCGGGCAATTCGCTGGCATGCCGCGCCAGTTGCATCAGGCGGTCGGCCATGCGCCCGCCAAACCAGCTGTCGGCGCCGCGCAGGTCGCGCCGGGTCAGGCGCACCAGATCGCCTTGCGTGGCGGCGCGCAGGCGCCGGCCAAGCCAGGCCGGGTGACGCAGCACCAGCAAGCGGAACGCCATTACCGCGGCGCCCACGCCCAGCAGCATGGCCTGGGCGCTGTTGAGCATGGTCGCCACATCGAAATGCATGGCATTGAGCGGCGCGACCAGGACGATGAAGTGCAGGCAATAGGACGTGGCGGTCGCCCCGGTACGCGGGTGGGCCATGCCCAGGGCGCCAAAGAACAACGGCACACCCATGCCCAGGCAGAGCATGGCGAAGCTGCTCCATTGCGGCAGCAGGATCTGCCCCACCAGGAACGCCACCGGGATGGCCAGGAGGATGCCGCGCAGGAAACTCAGGCCGATCTGCGCACCATTCTCGCGGCTGGCGAACAGGCTGCAGACCACACAGGTGAGCACCAGGCCGCCTGGCGCTGATGGCCAGGCCGTGGCCAGCCAGAAACTGCTCATGGCCAGGAAGGCCAGGGCGCTGCGCGAACCGAATAGCAGGGCAAGGGACAAGTCGCGATGGGTTGCCAGGCTCTGCGTCGCCTGCCTCGGCGCCCGCCCCTGCTCGACGTCGTCGAGGGCCTGGGCGCAAGCCATCGTGTAGTCCAGCAGCAAGGTCAGGCGCGCCAGACAGTAGTGCTCGGCGGGGCTGATCCGCTCGTCGTGGGCGGCGTCCCAGACACGCTGGCGCAACACCAGCAAGCTGGGCTGCTCGGGGCTGGCCAGGTGAGCGCGAACCTCGTCCAGCCATGGCGCCAGATGCCTGGCTTCACCCTCGTCAAGCTGGCGCCACTGCCTGCGCACCGAGCGTGAGATGCGCAAAAGCACCATCAGTGTCTGGCTCAGGCCGCTGATCGCCCGGGCGCGCTGGCGGCCACGACTGCCTTCGAACCAGGCATGTTCGCGCTGGGCATCGATGGCGACGATGCGCCCGAGGCTGTCGAGCAGGCCGCCGCGTGCCTCGTCTTCGCCGCCAAGCATGGCGTTGGCCGCCTGCAGGCCGTTCTGCCAGGCCTGGCGGGCTTGGTCGGCCAGTTGCTGCTCCACGCGCATGGGCCAGAGCAGCGCGCTGGTGACGGTGGCGCAGACGATGCCCAGGCAGATCTCGGTGCAGCGCGCCACGGCCTGGTCGAAGACCTGCAACGGGTGGTCGACCGCCGGCAGGGCGATGATCGCCACGGTATAGCCGGCCAACACGAACGCGTAGGCCCAGGCACTGCGCAACTGGGTCGAGGCAGCGGTGCACAGGGCCAACCACAAGGCCAGGGTCAGCAGGAACAGCCACGGGGTCTGGGCGAACAGGCCGATGAACACCACCGACATGCAAGTGCCGACCAGGGTGCCGGCCAACCGCGCCAGGCCCTTCTGCACCACCATCCCCGACAACGGCTGGGCGACGATGAAGGCAGTCATCAGCGCCCACGCCGGTTGCTCCAGGCCCCAGCGCATCGCCAACCACAAAGCCAGGCCGCCACCAAGCAAGGTCTTGATGGCGAACTTGAGGGCGAGGCTGCTGGGGGCAAACAGGGCCTGGAAGGTGATGGGCACGAAACGGACCTTGGGCGCGCTGGGGTAATAGGAAGAAAGATAGACAACGGGAGGAAGGATAAAGCGGAAACGATTAATTAGCTAGCTAATCATCTAAGCAGTCGCAGGCAGATTTTCGCAGGCAAAAAAAATGGGCGACCGAAGTCGCCCTAAATGCCTTGCGTGCTCGTGAATCGGGAAGGATCAGCGCTGGTTGCGCTTTTTCGAGTCCTTCCAGATGAAAATGCCCAGACCGGCGAAGAAGGCCAACATCAACCCGACTGTTACCACCCCGGCGATAACCACGTTGTCGAAGAACATGTCGGCTCCTCCCTTGATGTGCCGTCATCCGATGGGTGCAAGGTAACCAATGCGAGGAGGGGGAAAATTGACCGGAGTCAATGGCGCCCGGGGCCGGGCGCGGGAGGCGGGTGCAGGGTTGACCTGCATCAAGTTTCAGCGCTTCTTCGGTTTGCCCTTGGGCTTTTTCTTCTTGGCCTGGGTCAGCGGCATGGCCTGCTCGAAGGCCTGGCGCATGTCGTCCAGACGCTTGTCATTGAGGTCGTGAATGCGTTTGGCGCGTTCGGCGCCGAAATCGATCAGGTTGTCTTGGCTCATGGTGGGCTCGACGGACAGCAGAGGCCCCAATAATGAAGGCTTGCCAGGGCGCTGACTAGTCAGACTTCGATATCCACCAGCAACCCCTGGCGCGTGCGCTCGCCCAGCGGCGCCACCGGCACGGTGTTGTCGGCATTGAGCTCCTCACCCGGCACCGCCTCGTACCGATCGCCTTCAGCCTGCTTGCGCCTTTTTTGCTGGCGGCGTTGCTCGTCACGCAGCAGCAAGGCCTGCTCTTCGGGATCACGATGATTCTTCAGGTCGATGGTGCCATCGCTGGATGTCGGCTGGGTGGGCACCACCGGTGGAATGGTCGGCGGTGGTTTGACCGGGTCGTGTTGCGAGGTCACGGGGGCGGCACTGAGCGGGATGATCGGCGGCAGCATGGGAGGTCTCCTGTAGCCTTGTTGTCGGCTGATGGCGCGCCGCCTTGAATGCCTGCGGTCGAAGGTGTGCGGCGTGTCACAACGCCGCATCGGGCTGGAGTATAGCGCGGGCCTACTCGGCGTCTTCGTCCGGATCGTCGGGTGAAGGGCTCGACTCGCTCCATGGCCGCTTGTAGACCTGCTGCCAGACCGCATCCATATGTTCGCGCACCCCTGGCGGGGCGTTCTTCAACGAGGCGCTGTCTTCGCGCTCGCCGCCGAACGAGTCTTCACCTGGCGGGCTGATCAGCGACTGGCCGGTGATGGTGTAGATCGCCTGGCCTTCACGCATCTCGATGGCGATGTCGTGGGGGTCGATACCGCCACCGCAGAAGGCATGGCTGGCCACTGTCACTTCGGCGACACCGTCCTTGTTCAGGTCGCCGACATCACTGACATCGGTATAAAAGTCGACGTCGAGGTCCAGACCAGCACAAGTGGTCTCCTGCTCGATCTGCCAGCGCGGCTTGAAGACATCGGCACTGGCGGCGCGGCCATACAGGGTGGCCTTGAGCACCACCTTGTCGACTTCCTCCTCGGTATCGGGGTCGGTGGCCTGGCCATCGACCCGGCTCAGCACCAGCAGGCCCTCGCCCTCGTGGTCATGGAAATGCACGCTCTTGATCGGCGTCTGCACGCCGAGCACTTCCAGTTGCTCGACCGGGATCGGCGGCAGGATCTCGAAACTTTTCTGTTCACAGGCGGCCAGCAGCGCCAGGCTGCCCAGGCCCAAGGTGACGTTCAACCAGCGGTGCTTGGCAAACATGTTGGCGCATGGCCCTCGTGACGGGTGTTCGTCGATGAACACGCTAGACTCACTGAGATTCTTTGGTCTGGCGCAGCCGATCCGGTAACATGGCCAGCTTTTTCACCGCGGGAGTTTTGGCAGTATGGCGCAGCAGTATCAACCGGGGCAACGCTGGATCAGCGACAGCGAGGCCGAGCTCGGTCTTGGGACCATCCTGGCGCAGGATGGCCGCCTGTTGACCGTGCTCTACCCGGCCACGGGCGACACGCGCCAGTACTCGCTACGCAATGCGCCGCTGACCCGCGTGCGCTTCTCGCCAGGCGATCTGATCACCCATTTCGAAGGCTGGAAGCTGACCGTGCAGGAGGTCGAGGACATCGACGGCCTGATGGTCTATCACGGCATCGACCCGCAGAACCAGCCACGCACGCTGCCCGAGACGCAGCTGTCCAACTTCATCCAGTTCCGCCTGGCCAGCGACCGCCTGTTCGCCGGGCAGATCGACCCACTGTCGTGGTTCTCGCTGCGCTACAACACCCTGCAGCACACCAGTAAGCAGATGCTCTCCACGCTCTGGGGCCTGGGTGGCGTGCGCGCCCAACCCATCGCCCACCAGTTGCACATCGCCCGTGAAGTCGCCGATCGCATCGCCCCGCGCGTATTGCTGGCCGACGAAGTAGGCCTGGGCAAGACCATCGAGGCCGGCCTGGTCATCCACCGCCAGCTGCTGTCCGGTCGTGCCAGCCGCGTGCTGATCCTGGTGCCGGAAAACCTCCAGCACCAGTGGCTGGTGGAAATGCGCCGGCGCTTCAACCTGCAGGTTGCACTGTTCGACGCCGAGCGCTTCATCGAGAGCGATGCCAGCAACCCGTTCGAGGATGCCCAGCTGGCGCTGGTCGCGCTGGAGTGGCTGGTCGAGGACGAGAAGGCCCAGGACGCGCTGTTCGCCGCCGGCTGGGACCTGATGGTGGTCGACGAGGCCCACCACCTGGTCTGGCACGAAGAGCAGGCCAGCCCCGAATACTCGCTGGTCGAGCAGCTGGCCCAGGTGATTCCCGGCGTGCTGCTGCTCACCGCCACGCCTGAGCAGCTCGGCCAGGACAGCCACTTCGCCCGCCTGCGACTGCTCGACCCCAACCGCTTCCACGACCTGGCCGCCTTCCGCGCCGAAAGCGAGCACTATCGCCCGGTGGCCGAAGCTGTACAGGAACTGCTCGACGAAGGCCGCCTGTCGCCGAAAGCCCACGCCACCATCCAGGGCTTCCTCGGCGCCGAAGGCGAAGCACTGCTGGCCGCGGTCAGCGATGGCGACAGCCAGGCCAGCGCGCGCCTGATCCGAGAACTGCTCGACCGCCACGGTACCGGCCGCGTGCTGTTCCGCAACACCCGTGCGGCGATCCAGGGCTTCCCCGAGCGCCAACTGCACCCCTACCCGCTGGCCAACCCCGAGGCCTACGCCGACCTGCCTTCGGGCGAGCGTGCCGAGCTTTACCCGGAAGTGGCCTTCCAGGCCCAGGGCGAAACCGGCGACGACGAGCGCTGGTGGCGTTTCGACCCACGGGTCGACTGGCTGATCGACACCCTGAAGATGCTCAAGCGCACCAAGGTCCTGGTGATCTGCGCCCACGCCGAGACCGCCATGGACCTGGAAGACGCCCTGCGCGTGCGCTCCGGCATCCCGGCCTCGGTGTTCCACGAAGGCATGAGCATCCTCGAGCGTGACCGCGCCGCCGCCTACTTCGCCGACGAAGAGTTCGGCGCCCAGGTGCTGGTGTGTTCCGAGATCGGCAGCGAAGGCCGCAACTTCCAGTTCGCCCATCACCTGGTGATGTTCGACCTGCCGGCACACCCGGACCTGCTCGAGCAACGCATTGGCCGCCTCGACCGGATCGGCCAGAAGCACACGATCCAACTGCACATCCCGTACCTGCAGGACAGCCCGCAGGAACGCCTGTTCCAGTGGTACCACGAAGGCCTCAACGCCTTCCTCAACACCTGCCCGACCGGCAACGCCCTGCAGCATCAGTTCGGCCCGCGCCTGCTGCAACTGCTGGCCGGTGGCGACGACAAGGGCTGGACCCAGCTGGTCGGCGAGGCCCGAGCCGAGCGCGAGCGCCTGGAGGCCGAGCTGCACACCGGTCGCGACCGCCTGCTGGAGCTCAACTCCGGTGGTGCTGGCGAAGGCCAGGCGCTGGTCGAGGCGATCCTCGAGCAGGACGACCAGTTCGCCCTGCCGATCTACATGGAAACCCTGTTCGACGCCTTCGGCATCGACAGCGAGGATCACTCGGAAAACGCCCTGATCCTCAAGCCGAGCGAGAAGATGCTCGATGCCAGTTTCCCGCTGGGTGACGACGAAGGCGTGACCATCACCTACGACCGCGGCCAGGCACTTTCGCGCGAGGACATGCAGTTCCTCACCTGGGAGCACCCGATGGTCCAGGGTGGCATGGACCTGGTGCTGTCCGGCTCGATGGGCAACACCGCCGTGGCGCTGATCAAGAACAAGGCGCTCAAGCCCGGCACCGTGCTGCTCGAACTGCTCTACGTCAGCGAAGTGGTGGCACCGCGCAGCCTGCAGCTGGGGCGCTACCTGCCACCGGCCGCGCTGCGCTGCCTGCTCGATACCAACGGCAACGACCTTGGCCCGCGGGTGGCCTTCGAAACCCTCAACGACCAGCTCGAAAGCGTGCCCAAGGCCAGCGCCAACAAGTTCGTCCAGGCCCAGCGCGACGTGCTGGCCAAGCGCATCGCCGCGGGCGAGGCCAAGGTCCTGCCAACCCACGACGAGCGCGTGGCCCAGGCCCGGCAACGCCTCACCGCCGAAGCCGACGAGGAGCTGGCGCGCCTGACTGCGTTGAAGGCCGTCAACCCGAGCGTGCGCGACAGCGAGATCGACGCCCTGCGCAAGCAGCGCGAAGAGGGTTTGGCGGCGCTGGAAAAAGCGGCACTGCGTCTCGAGGCGATCCGGGTGCTCGTCGCCGGTTGATCGCCATAGAGGCCATCGCGGGGCAAGCTCGCACCCACAATTCCGGCTCGGGATTGGTGGGAGCGGGCTTGCCCCGCGCTCGTTTCGTCCTGCAAGCCATCCATTTAGACCATCTGGCTATTGCCTTCATATCCAAATGGTAGAAATCAAATTGCCATTAATCAGGAAGGCTTAGGTACAGGTTCCTATACTCCAGCAGGAACAGTCTCCATCCGTGCTTTTTGGGGACGAGTGAAGACTCGACGAAGAGGCCTGCAATGGAGTGGCTGGGACTGCAATTGTTCGCTGAGCTGCCGGCGACCGGACAGATCATCCTCGACTGCCGACACAACCCCTTCCTGGTGCTGCTTGCCTTCATCGTGGCGAGCGCCGCCTGTTTCGCCACTCTGGACATGAGCGAACGCCAGAGCCAATGCGAAGACCGCTTCGCCCGCCGACAATGGCGCGTGCTCGGTGCCTGCTGCCTGGCCGGGGGCATCTGGGCCATGCATTTCATCAGCATGCTGGCCTTCCAGGCGCCCCTGGAAATCCACTTCGATGCCCCACTGACCGGCCTGTCGCTGCTGGTGGCGCTGTTGGCCGCCTGGCTGGCGATGAACAGCCTCAACCGCAGCCAGATGCGCCTGCGCCATTACCTGCAGACCGCGCTGTTCATCGGCCTGGGCATCAGTGTCATGCACTACACCGGCATGGCCGCCCTGCAGACCAGCGCCCTGCAGTACTACCAGACCGGCCTGCTGCTTGCCTCCGTCGGCATCGCCGTGCTCGCCAGCCTGGTGGCGCTGCTGATGGCACGCTATTTCAACAAGGGCAGCGGCACCCTGCACCTGCTGCTCAAGTACGGCGCCAGCCTACTGATGGCCGCAGGTATCGTCCTGACCCATTTTACCGGCATGGCGGCGATGACCCTGGTGATCCCCAGCGAGACCGCGCTGCGACTGCCTTCGGCCGACAACAGCCTGCAACTGGCGCTGACCATTGCCGTCATCACCCTGCTGATCAGCGCTGGCAGCATCAGCGCGGCGCTGGCCGACAAGAAGCTGCAGAGCAAGGAGCACGACCTGCGCCGCGTCAATGTACTGCTCAGCCAGCTCGACCAGGCCCGCGCCTCGCTGCAGCAGGCCGCCCACTACGACGCCCTGACCAACCTGGTCAACCGCCGCGGCTTCAACCAGGTCTTCGCCGAGCGCCTGGCCGAGCAGGCTGCCCATGACGGTATGCTGGCGGTGATGTTCCTCGACATCGACCACTTCAAGCGGATCAACGACAGCCTCGGGCATGCCGCCGGCGACGAGTTGCTCAAGGTGATCGCCGATCACATCAAGGCCGCCACCCGTGGCCAGGACCTGGTGGCCCGCTTCGGCGGCGACGAGTTCTGCATCGTCACCAGCCTCAACAGTCGTGACGAGGCACGCCACCTGGCCCAGCGCATCATGCAGCGCATGAAGGAGCCGATCGATCTGGCCGGCCGGCGCATGGTGATGACCACCAGCATCGGCATCAGCATCTTCCCCGACGACGGCCAGAGCACCGAAGAGTTGCTGAAGAACGCCGACCTGGCGCTTTACCAGTCCAAAGGCTGCGGGCGCAACAGTCTGAACTTCTTCAACAACGGCCTGAAGACCCGCGCCACCCTGGAGCTGCAACTGGAAGAAGAACTGCGCGTGGCGCTGTTCGAAGAGCGTGGCCTGTGCGTGCACTACCAACCGATCTTCGACCTGCGCAGCGGCCAGGTGGCCAAGCTCGAGGCGCTGGTGCGCTGGCAACACCCACAGCATGGCCTGCTCAGCCCCGACCGTTTCATCTGTATTGCCGAAGCCAACGGCCTGATCGCCGAGCTGGACCTGTGGGTGCTGCGCCGGGCCTGTGAGGACCTGGCCCAGCTCAATCGTCATGGCTATGGCGATCTCAAGGTCACGGTGAACTGCTCGGCCCTCACCCTTGGCCGCGAGGAGCTGGCCACCGAGGTGGAAATGGCCTTGTTCCAGGCCGGCCTGGCGCCGCGCCAGCTGGAGCTGGAGGTCACCGAAAACGCCCTGATGGGTGACATCCACCACACCATCAGCCTGCTCAAGCGCATCCGTGCCCAGGGTGTGGCGTTGTCGATCGATGATTTCGGCACCGGCTATTCATCGCTGGCCTACCTCAAGCGCCTGCCGCTGGACGTGCTGAAGATCGACCGCTCGTTCATCCAGGACGTGCCCGGCAGCCAGAAAGACCGCGAGATCGTCCAGGCGATCATCATCATGGCCCATACCCTGCATCTGAAAGTGGTCACCGAGGGCGTCGAGACTGTCGAGCAGCACGAATTCCTCGCCAGCCACGGCTGCGACTACCTCCAGGGCTACCTGCTCAGCCGGCCGGTGCCACTGGCCGAGTTGCGGCCGATCCTCGAACGGCTCGACCGCCAGCCGGGCGAGCTCAGTCCTTGCTGCGATACAGCGCTACCAGGGTCGCCGGATCTTTTTGCAGATAACCCTGGCTACCGTGCAGGCGCATCAGTTGCGCGGCGAGGCCACTGAGCGGCGTCGCCGAGCCCTGCTCGCGGGAGAATTTCACCGCGCTGTCGAGGTCCTTGAGCAAGGTGCGCACGTGCCACTTGACCGGCTCGAAGCGGCTTTCGGCCATTTGCGGGGCGAGGATCTGCAAGGGTTTTGAGTCGGCAAACCCGCCGGCCAGCGCCTCGGCGATCAGCCGCGCATCGACCCCTGACTGCTCGGCCAGCGCCACCACCTCGGCAATCACCAGCGCGTTGCAGGCCACGATCATCTGGTTGCACGCCTTGGTCACCTGGCCGGCCCCCACTGCGCCCATGTGCGTCACCCTTTGGCCCAGGGTCAACAGCACCGGCCGCGCCCGCTGCAGATCGCTCGCCTCGCCCCCGACCATGATCGCCAGGGTGCCGGCCTCGGCCCCCGGCGTGCCGCCGGACACCGGGGCATCGAGCCAGGCCATGCCGCACAGGGCCGCCAGCTCCGCCGCCATCTCGCGGGTGGCGGTCGGTTCGAGGCTGGAGAAGTCCACCAGCAGCTGACCGCTGCGCCCGCCACGGGCGATGCCCTGCTCACCGAACACCACTTCGCGCACCACCGCCGTGTCGGCCAGGCACAGCAGCACCATGTCCGCCGCCTGGCACAGCTCGGCAGGGCTACCGGCCAGCTGGGCGCCGGCGGCAACCAGTTCGGCGCATTTGTCCGGGCTGCGGTTCCACACGGTCAGCGGATACCCCGCGGCCAGCAGCCGACGGCACATCGGCAGGCCCATCAGGCCGATCCCGGCAAACCCCAACGAAGGCAATGCAGTACTCATGAGCAACTCCAGATTAAAGAAGCGTGACAAACGGACGATGCAATGCGGGTGAGAAGGGAAAAACCTTAGAACGACTAAGGAAACCCCCTATCGCATAAGAAAAAGACGCACTGATAAAGTCGCGAAATTTCTCCGTGATGGCTAGATGATATGCATCACCGGGAAGCCAACCACTCCAGGCAAATGGCGCACTATGACCTCTACGATCACTTCTGCCAATGCGGCTCCCGAGCCCTCCCTCAGCACCACCTCGCTGACTGCCGGCAGTGCTCGAGACCTGCCCGCGGCGCGCAGCATGCCGGCGCAACAGTACCTGTACTTCACCGAACAGGACATCCAACGCATCCTCGACAACCTCGACGGCCTGCGCGACCTGGTGTTTCCGCCCAACCTGCATGTCGAGGACGAGGACCAGTTGCGTCTGGAGCAGCAGTTCCCGTCGGTGTGCCTGATCGGCCTGGGCCGCTGCGGCTCGAACATCGCCCTGGACGTGGCGGAACTGGTGTACAACGCCCGCACCTTCTTCCTCAATGAGTACAACAACGAGGACCGTTTCAAAGGCGAAGCGGGCTACAGCCCGGCGCGCTGGATCCGCCAGAACCTGCGCCTGGTACAGAACAAGGCGGCCAAGCCGGTGTTCCTGGTCGAGCCGCTGGTGATGCTAGGCGACCTGGACAAGGACATCGCCGGGCGCATCCGCTTCTCGCGCAAGGGCGAGCGCGGCGGCTTTTTGCGCGACTACAGCAAGATGAAGATCATGGACCTGTCCGAGGTGCATGCCGGTGGCGCCGGCAACGCGCCGATCCTCGGCCAGTACCTGGCCAAGATCATCCTCAACAAGGACACCCAGCGCTTCTCCAGCGCCGACTGGAAGCTGATCCACTCGTACCTGATCGACTCCTGCGGCATCAAGGCCAACCAGTCGCGCCTGTACTTCTACATCTTCAGCGCCGGCGGCGGCACCGGCTCGGGCATGGCCTCGGAATTCGGCCTGGCCCAGCAGTACTCGTACATGAACAAGACATTCGATACCAAACCGGCCGACGAGAACGACGGCAAGAGCGGGCATTCGTTCGTGTTCGAGCCGATCTTCACCAGCGGCATCTGCGTGCTGCCCAATGCGTCCGATCACCGCAGCGAAATGTCCGAGGCTCTGCACATCAACGCCGGGCGCCTGCTGTGCAAATACCTGTCGGAGGAATGGGACTTCTCGTACAACTTCGACAATGAAGACAGCAGCGAAGCCAGCGTCATGGGCCGCATCCGCCCGTGGAACGCGATGATGCTGATCTCCAACGACATCATGCGCTACGCCGAGGAGAGCGACGACGGCACGATCCAGAACATCGACGTCAATGCCATGGAGAAGCACGCCAACCAGTACATCTCCCAGCAGATCTTCAACATCCTCACCGCCCAGGCGGTGACCACCGACTACGACCAGAACTACTTCCGCCGCGCCGGCATCGACATTGGCGAGACCATCCGCCTGGACGCCAACGACCTGTTCATGAGCCTGGCTGGCCCCGTGGCCATCGCCTATGCCGAGTCGGTGGTGCCGGAAGTGCCGCCGGCAGGGTCGGACAAGTTCAAGGTGTTCGAGCGCGAGCAGCCGCGCCTGGACATCGACGACCTGTTCTTCCGCTCCATCGACCTGCCGCACTTCAACAAGCAGACCCAGGCCATCGAAGGCATCAGCCTGCTGCCGATCGAGTCGCGTCGCTACCGCGCCGCGCTGGAGCAGTACCAGGCCTCGGGCTACGACGCCGCGGCGCTGCACGACCTGCATTTCTTCAAGAACTGCTCGTCGGTGGTGTCGATCGTGTCGCTGCCCAAGGATTACAAACTGTCTTACATGGACCTGAACCGGCTCAAGACCCACCTCAACAGCCTGTTCCCCAACACCACGCTCAAGCGCTATGCGCTGGTGATCGGCGCCTCGGCCAACCTGTCGCTGACCACCCTGATCGCCAAGAGCCCGTGCCTGTCGGACGATTTCCTCACGCTGATCGTGGCGTTCATCAAGCGTTGCTTCGCGCGCAACCCATACCGTTTCGACGACACCATGGACAATGCGATCCTCGAGTTCATCACCAGCGAGCACTTCGATGAAGACAGCATCGACGACCTGCTCAACGAGTTCGAGAACCCGGCGAAGATCCTCGACACCAACTGGTACGCGATCAAGCCGATGTACGAGAAGAAGTACCGCGAGCTGATCAACGACAAGAGCCGTTTCGTCTCGATCAACGACATCCGCCTGTCGCGCGAGTGCGTGAAGAAGGCGGTGAAGTACCTGCGCGAGATCTTCAGGCACCGCATCGGCAAGACCCGGGTGATTTCGCTGAACAGCCATACCGGGCGCGTGGATTACTGATCCAGTGGGGGCCGCAAAGCGGCCCCATTTACGCATCCCGTAAACTGTTACCGCCCCGCCGAATCACCCCGCCACTGTTACCAACTTCCACCTTACGTGAGCGTCAATGCGCACCATTGCGGAGCGTTTGCGCGTTTTCACGCACTAAAAAAGCCCGCGCTTATTCCGCTTTCTTCGCCTGGATCACGATGAACGGCGAAACCACCACCGCCCAGATCTCTGGATCGCGGGTTTGCAGGTCGAGCGCCTGCTCGGAAGAGACCGGCCCGACAGTGCCATCATTGCGCCACTTGGCGAAGATCTCGCCGCGATTCTCGGCCATCGCCTCGGCAACAGCGATCAGGTCGAGGCTAGGGTCGACCCAAATCAGGTCACCCTTGGCCCAGAAACGCTCCAGGGCTTTCCACTCGATGACGGCAGTCTCGCCGAGCAGTTTGGCATAGAGGGTGCTTACTTGATCAGTCATGGGTTTACCTGCGCAAAGATCGGCCAACAAAAAGGCCGGCATTTTTGCAGAAAAACCCGGTTTCAAATACGTAATTTGGTCGATCAGGCCCGAACTTGTGGGGGCGGGCCGGGAATACAGGCAAAGTGATGGCGCTTTTCTGTATCTTTATGTCGATCACGCGACACCCCTTGAGACAGACGCTTTTCGCCCGCTTTTCAAGCGCTCGGACAGCGCTCTACACTGTACCGGTACAGTTCCGGGACATGTTCCGGGGGAAGGTGGGCTTACGGCATTGGCGTAGCCAGGCCGCGAATCCCGCCCGGTCTGTAGCCCTGGCCTCAGGACTATAAGAATTACAACAGAATGAGTGGAGCACTATGATCAAGATTTCCAAGCTGTTTGCCGCGATGGTTCTGGCCGGAGTCGCCAGCCATTCGTTTGCCGCCGACACCATCAAGATCGGCATCGCCGGTCCCAAGACCGGGCCGGTGACCCAGTACGGCGACATGCAGTTCGTCGGCGCCAAACAGGCCATCAAGGACATCAACGCCAAGGGCGGCGTCGATGGCAAGATGCTCGAAGCCAAGGAATACGACGACGCGTGCGACCCTAAACAGGCCGTGGCCGTCGCCAACAAAGTGGTCAACGATGGCGTCAAGTACGTGATCGGCCACCTGTGCTCCAGCTCCACCCAGCCTGCGTCCGACATCTACGAAGACGAAGGCGTGATCATGATCACCCCTGCCGCCACCTCCCCGGAAATCACCGCCCGTGGCTACAAGCTGATCTTCCGCACCATCGGCCTGGACAGCGCTCAGGGCCCGGCCGCCGGCAATTACATCGCCGACCACGTCAAGCCGAAGGTCGTTGCGGTGCTGCACGACAAGCAGCAGTACGGCGAAGGCATCGCCACCGCGGTCAAGACCACCCTGGAAGGCAAAGGCACCAAGGTCGCCGTCTTCGAAGGCCTGAACGCCGGTGACAAGGACTTCTCCTCGATCATCCAGAAACTCAAGCAGAACAACGTCGACTTCGTCTACTACGGCGGCTACCACCCGGAGCTGGGCCTGATCCTGCGCCAGGCACAAGAGAAAGGCCTGAAAGCCAAGTTCATGGGCCCGGAAGGCGTGGGTAACGACTCCATCTCGCAGATCGCCCAGGGCGCCTCCGAAGGCCTGCTGGTGACCCTGCCCAAGTCGTTCGACGCAGCACCTGAGAACAAGGCCATCGTCGACGCCATCAAGGCCGACGGCAAGGACCCGAGCGGTCCGTTCGTGTTCCCGGCCTACTCGGCTGTCGAACTGATCGCCCAGGGCATCAAGGCTGCCGGCTCCGAAGACACCGACAAGGTGGCCGCCGCCATTCACAAAGGCACCTTCAAGACCCCGACCGGCGACCTGTCGTATGACGACAAGGGCGACCTGAAAGACTTCAAGTTCGTGGTCTACGAATGGCACTTCGGCAAGCCGAAGACCGAAGTCTCCCCTCAGTAACTGCGTGACTAATAGCTGACCGAGAAGCCCACTGTGCGAGCAGTGGGCTTTGTTTTACGAGGTTCATGAACCTGATTCCCGTGATCCGGGAGCCGGTTCACCTGAAAATCTTAAAACCGTCACCCGCGGTTTCCTGGCCGTGCCCGCAAAAAGATCACGTGGCGAAGACCACGAGAACAAGGGGCCGGGGTCATCCCCCGCCAGAGAAATGCAAATCAGGTTTTTAGGAGCGCTGTAATGCCTGAGATCTACCATTTCCTACAACAACTGGTTAACGGATTGACCATCGGCAGTACCTACGCGCTGATCGCCATCGGTTACACGATGGTGTACGGCATCATCGGCATGATCAACTTCGCCCACGGCGAGGTGTACATGATCGGTTCCTACGTGGCCTTCATCGCCCTCGCCGGGCTGGCCATGATGGGCATCCACTCGTTGCCGATCCTGATGACCGTGGCCTTCGTCGCCACGATCTTCGTCACCAGTGCCTACGGCTACAGCATCGAACGGGTCGCCTACCGGCCGCTGCGCAACAGCAACCGGCTGATCCCGCTGATCTCCGCCATCGGCATGTCGATCTTCCTGCAGAACACCGTCCTGCTGTCACAGGACTCGAAAGACAAGTCCATCCCCAACCTGATCCCCGGCAGCTTCTCGTTCGGCCCGGGGGGCGCTGAGGAAGTGCTGGTCTCGTACATGCAGATCCTGGTGTTCGTGGTAACCCTCGTCGCCATGACCTGCCTGACCCTGTTCATCTCCCGTTCCCGCCTGGGGCGCGCCTGCCGCGCCTGCGCCGAGGACATCAAGATGGCCAACCTGCTGGGCATCAACACCAACAACATCATCGCCCTGACCTTCGTCATCGGTGCCGCGCTGGCGGCGGTGGCGGCCGTGCTGCTGAGCATGCAGTACGGGGTGATCAACCCCAACGCCGGTTTCCTGGTGGGCCTGAAGGCCTTCACCGCGGCGGTACTGGGCGGCATCGGCAGCATCCCGGGCGCCATGCTCGGCGGGCTGGTGCTGGGCGTGGCCGAAGCGTTCGGCGCCGACATCTTCGGCGACCAGTACAAGGACGTGGTGGCATTCGGTCTTTTGGTTCTTGTCCTGCTGTTCCGGCCGACCGGCATCCTGGGCCGCCCGGAGGTTGAAAAAGTATGAACAGAAATCTCAAACAGGCGTTCTTCAGCGCCTTGCTGGTCTGGGCCGTGGCCTTCCCGGTGCTGGGCCTGAAACTCAGCATCGATGGCATCAGCCTGGTGGTGCATAGCCAGGGTTCGTTCACCATCGGCATCATCGCCGCGTGCTCGGTGCTGATGTTCCTGCGCGTGCTGTTCGACAAGCAGTGGAGCTCGGTGATGGGCCGCCGCTCCGACCGCAAACTGGTACCGTCGTCGGTGAGCAACTTCCTGACCCTGCCGAAAACCCAGCGCTGGGTGATCATGGGCCTGATCGTCGTCGCCCTGATCTGGCCGTTCTTCGGCTCCCGCGGCGCGGTCGACATCGCCACGCTGATCCTGATCTACGTGTTGCTGGGCCTGGGCCTGAACATCGTGGTCGGCCTGGCGGGCCTGCTCGACCTGGGTTACGTCGGCTTCTACGCCGTCGGCGCCTACAGCTACGCCATGCTCTCCCACTACCTGGGCTGGAGCTTCTGGGTCTGCCTGCCGATCGCCGGCCTGATGGCCGCCACCTTCGGCTTCCTGCTCGGCTTCCCGGTGCTGCGCCTGCGCGGTGACTACCTGGCGATCGTGACCTTGGGCTTTGGCGAGATCATCCGCCTGTTCCTGCGTAACCTCACCGACTGGACCGGCGGCCCCAACGGCATCAGCAACATCCCCAAGCCGGAGTTCTTCGGCCTGACCTTCGAGCGCCGCGCCGCCGAGGGGATGCAGACCTTCCACGAGTTCTTCGGGCTGGAATACAACTCGATCAACAAGGTCATCTTCCTCTACCTGGTCGCCCTGCTGCTGGCCCTGCTGGCGCTGTTCGTGATCAACCGCCTGCTGCGCATGCCGATCGGCCGTGCCTGGGAAGCGCTGCGCGAAGACGAGATCGCCTGCCGCGCTCTGGGCCTGAACCCCACCGTGATCAAGCTCTCGGCGTTCACCCTGGGTGCCTGCTTCGCCGGTTTCGCCGGCAGCTTCTTCGCCGCCCGCCAGGGCCTGGTGACACCGGAGTCGTTCACCTTCATCGAGTCGGCGATCATCCTCGCCATCGTCGTGCTGGGGGGCATGGGTTCGCAGTTGGGCGTGATTCTCGCGGCCATCGTGATGATCCTGCTGCCGGAGATGATGCGTGAGTTCAGCGAATACCGGATGCTGATGTTCGGTGCGCTGATGGTGTTGATGATGATCTGGCGTCCGCAGGGCCTGCTGCCCATGCAACGTCCGCACATGGAGCTGCCTCGATGAGCCGCGAAATTCTGCAAGTCAGCGGCCTGAGCATGCGCTTTGGCGGCTTGTTGGCGGTCAACGGCGTGGCCCTGACCGTCAAGGAAAAACAAGTGGTGGCACTGATCGGCCCGAACGGCGCTGGCAAGACCACCGTGTTCAACTGCCTGACCGGCTTCTACAAGCCCAGCGGCGGCACCATCCTGCTCGACGGCCAGCCGATCCAGGGCCTGGCCGGCCATCAGATCGCCCGCAAGGGCGTGGTGCGAACCTTCCAGAACGTGCGCCTGTTCAAGGAAATGACCGCGCTGGAAAACCTGCTGATTGCCCAGCACCGCCACCTCAACACCAACTTTTTCGCCGGTCTGTTCAAGACCCCGAGCTTCCGCCGCAGCGAAAAAGAGGCCATGGAGCGTGCCCAGTACTGGTTGGAGAAGGTCAACCTGACCGAGTTCGCCAACCGTACCGCCGGCACCCTGGCCTACGGCCAGCAACGGCGCCTGGAAATCGCCCGCTGCATGATGACCCAACCGCGAATCATCATGCTCGACGAACCGGCCGCCGGCCTGAACCCCAAGGAGACCGAGGACCTCAAGGCCCTCATCGCCTACCTGCGCGAATCGCACAACGTGACCGTGCTGCTGATCGAGCACGACATGAAGCTGGTGATGAGCATTTCCGACCACATCGTGGTGATCAACCAGGGCACGCCCCTGGCCGACGGTACGCCGGAAGAGATTCGCGGCAACCCTGATGTGATCAAGGCCTACCTGGGGGAGGCGTAAATGCTGAAGTTCGAGAACGTTTCCACCTTCTACGGCAAGATCCAGGCGCTGCACAGCGTCAACGTCGAGATCAACCAGGGCGAGATCGTCACCCTGATCGGCGCCAACGGCGCCGGCAAGTCCACCTTGCTGATGACCCTGTGCGGCTCACCCCAGGCGAGCAGCGGCAGCATCAAGTACCTGGGCGAGGAACTGGTCGGCCAGCCGTCCTCGCACATCATGCGCAAGAGCATCGCGGTGGTGCCGGAAGGCCGCCGTGTGTTCGCCCGCCTGACCGTCGAGGAAAACCTGGCCATGGGTGGCTTCTTCACCAACAAGGGCGACTACCAGGAGCAGTTGGACAAGGTCCTGCAGTTGTTTCCGCGCCTGAAGGAGCGTTACATCCAGCGTGGCGGCACCATGTCCGGTGGCGAGCAGCAGATGCTGGCCATCGGCCGGGCATTGATGAGCAAGCCCAAGCTGCTGTTGCTGGACGAACCATCGCTGGGCCTTGCGCCGATCATCATCCAGCAGATCTTCGACATCATCGAACAGCTGCGCCGCGATGGCGTGACCGTGTTCCTGGTGGAGCAGAACGCCAACCAGGCACTGAAGGTCGCCGATCGGGCGTATGTGCTGGAGAACGGCAAGGTGGTGATGCAGGGTACCGGTGAAGCATTGCTGACCGACCCGAAGGTACGCGATGCGTACCTCGGGGGTTGAATGATCAAAGGGCCTTCGGGCCCTTTTTTCTTGCGCCGCGATGAGGCCGTGCCTCTTGTAGAGGCCCGGCAGGCTCGGTAACGTGACCGGCACTTTTTGCCCGAACACCGGAGCCCGCCTGATGCGCCTCACCCCTTCCCTGCTGCTCACTGCCCTGCTGCCGCTGTTCGCAGGCTGCCAGATGCTGGCCGAAAAACCGGTCGACCCGAACCTGGGCACTACCCGCCTGCAAGGCGAACTGAGCGCGGCCGGCGGCCATCTGCTGTTCAAACCCTGTAACGAAAGCCGCCGCTTCATCGTCAACGACGCTGCTGGCACCGGCATCCTGCAAGAAGCCGCCACCCTGGCCGACGACGCCGGTGACAAGCTGTTCGCCGATGTCCGTGCGCGCATGGCCGGCAGCAAGCAGGCAGGCAGCGACGGCCAGCTCGACGTGACCCGCCTGTACCGCCTCGACACCTCCGAATACCGTGGCTGCGAAGACCCCAACTTCAAGCAGTTGACCCTCCGCGCCGGCGGCCACGAGCCGGACTGGGACATCAAGGCCAGCGGCAAGGGCATGGTGCTCAACCGCATAGGCCAGGAGCCGTTGCCATTGCCTTACCTGGAAGAAGCGCTGCCCGGCGGCGGCCTGAGCCTGTCCAGCGAGGCCAACGGCCAGCGTGTCGAACTGTGGGTCGCGCCACAGCGCTGCGTCGACGGCGCCACCGGCGCCATCCGCCACCTCAAGGCCGAGCTGCGCATCGACGGCAAGACCCTGCAAGGCTGCGCCTACTACGGCGGCGCCCGCGACCTCTGATCACCGGGTGCTTTTATCCTGCCAGTCGGGGCGGCTAACAGCTTATACTTGGCGGTTTGTGTAAAGCCGCCGGCCGCCCATGGCCGGGATACTGGACCCTGCCATGCTACGAATCACCGAACTGAAGCTGCCCCTGGACCACTCCGACGACGAGTTGCGCGCCGCCATCGTCCAGCGCCTGGGCATCAGCGATGAGCAACTGCTCGGCTTCACCCTGTTCAAGCGCAGCTACGATGCGCGCAAGAAGAACAGCGAGCTGCTGTTCATCTACACCATCGACCTTGAAACCAGCAACGAAGACGAACTGCTGCGCCGCTTCGAAGGCGACGCCAAGATCGGCGTGGCCCCGGACGTCAGCTACAAGTTCGTCGGCCAGGCCCCGGCCGAACTGCCTGCGCGCCCGGTCGTGGTCGGCTTCGGCCCCTGCGGCATCTTCGCCGGGCTGCTGCTGGCGCAGATGGGCTTCAAGCCGATCGTGCTCGAGCGCGGTAAAGAGGTGCGCCAGCGTACCAAGGACACCTGGGGCCTGTGGCGCAAGAGCGTGCTCAACCCCGAATCCAACGTACAGTTCGGCGAAGGCGGCGCCGGCACCTTCTCCGACGGCAAGCTGTACAGCCAGATCAAGGACCCGAATCACCACGGTCGCAAGGTGCTGGAAGAGTTCGTCAAGGCCGGTGCGCCCGACGAGATCCTCTACATCAACAAGCCGCACATCGGTACCTTCCGCCTGACCAGCATGGTCGAGAAGATGCGCGAGGAAATCATCAGCCTGGGTGGCGAGGTGCGCTTCGAGCAGAAGGTCACCGACCTGCTGGTGGACGGCGAACAGCTCACGGGCGTGGTACTGCAGAGCGGTGAACAGCTGCACTCGCGCCATGTGGTACTGGCCCTGGGGCACAGCGCCCGCGACACCTTCCGCATGCTCCACGCCAAGGGTGTGTTCATGGAGGCCAAGCCGTTCTCGGTCGGCTTCCGTATCGAGCACCCGCAGTCGCTGATCGACAAGGCGCGCCTGGGCAAATACGCCGGCCACCCGAAACTCGGCGCCGCCGACTACAAGCTGGTGCACCACGCCAAGAACGGTCGTTCGGTCTACAGCTTCTGCATGTGCCCGGGCGGTACCGTGGTTGCCGCCACCAGCGAACCTGGCCGCGTGGTCACCAATGGCATGAGCCAATACTCGCGCAATGAACGTAACGCCAACTCCGGCATCGTCGTCGGTATCGACCCCGAGCGCGACTATCCAGGTGGCCCGCTGGCCGGTATCGAGCTGCAGGAGCGCCTGGAAGCCCATGCCTACGTGATGGGCGGCAGCAACTACCAGGCACCGGCGCAGCTGGTTGGTGACTTCGTCGCCGGGCGCCCATCCACAGCGCTGGGCAGCGTCGAGCCCTCCTACAAACCGGGTGTGACCCTGGGCGACCTGGCACCGAGCCTGCCGGACTTCGCCATCGAGGCGATCCGTGAAGCGCTGCCGGCCTTCGACCGCCAGATCAAGGGCTACAACCTGCACGACGCGGTGCTGACCGGCATCGAAACCCGCACCTCATCGCCGCTGCGCATCACCCGTGACGCCAGCTTCCAGAGCCTCAACCTCAAGGGCCTGTTCCCGGCAGGTGAAGGCGCAGGCTACGCGGGCGGCATCCTGTCCGCCGGTGTCGACGGGATTCGCATCGCCGAAGCGGTGGCACGGGATATCCTCGGGTTGAACGACTAACCCGATCGTCTTTCGCAGACAAAAAGAAACCCCGACACGGCCAAGCCGGTCGGGGTTTTCTTTTCAAGCGCGCTGTCAGTGAGTGACGCGGCTGGTGCCGTCGACAGTCATGATGCGTACACGCTCACCCACACGGAAGATCTCGTTCTGCTGCACTTGCTGCACGTAGGCACGCATGCTGCCGTCGTCTTCACGCACGGTGATTTCGACACCCTGGGTACGGGTCAGGCCTTCTTCAGCGGCGGAGCCCGCCAGGCCACCGGCCACGGCACCGATGACTGCGGCAACGATACTGCCACGGCCACCACCGACGGCACTGCCGGCGACACCACCGACAATGGCGCCAGCACCACCACCGATTGGCGTCTTGGTGCCTTCGATCTTCACCGGGCGCAGGGATTCGATGGTACCCATGCGCACGGTCTGCACGCGGCGGGCCTCATCACGGGAGTAGCTGTCGCCGGTCAGCGACGACTGGCAGCCGCCCAGCAGCAGCGACACGGTGGTGAAGCTGGCCAGCAGCAAAGCGGATTTACGCATGGGACAATCTCCATAAGACAGGTGTCCATTAGACTCCGCGCCTTGACAAGTGTCACGGCGCAAACGTTATAAAATTGTTTTCATTCAGCTCAGGTACAGCCGTTGCTGGCTGAATTGCGGGCCTACAGATGAGACCAAGGATAGCCATGGATTACTTCATCGTCGTCGTCGTGACGGTCGCCGGGCTGTATTTTCACGGGTGGCTGTATGTGCGCATGCGCCGTTGGATGGACCGGGACCTGGCGCTGTCGCTGGCCGGGGAGGATCCGGCGAAGCAGGTCTTAATGCTCAAGTTGCTGGAGCGGGCGCGGGTGGAGAAGGTGCGGCGCAAGGAGTTGGCGGCGTGGCTGGAGCGGGAAGCGACGGGGTCTCGTTGATGATGGGGCCGCGTCGCGGCCCCATTCTTGTCAGGGCGCCAGACGCTCGCGCGCCCACTGGCCATCGACCAGGCGGTAGTTCAGGCGGTCATGCAAGCGGCTCGCACGCCCCTGCCAGAACTCGATGCGCTCGGGCAGCAAGCGGTAACCGCCCCAATGCTCCGGGCAATGCGGCTGGCTGTCGGAAAAGCGCGCCTCGGTGGCCCTGACCAGGCCTTCCAGCTCCTCGCGATCGGCAATCACCCGGCTCTGCGGCGACGCCCAGGCCCCTAGCCGGCTGCCCAGCGGGCGCACCTGGTAATAGTCGTCCGACTCCTTGGCCGTGACCTTCTCCACCCGTCCCTCGATCCGCACCTGGCGCTCCAGCGCCGGCCAGAAGAAGGTCATCGCCGCATAAGGGTTGGCCGCAATGTGCTGGCCCTTGGCACTTTCATAGTTGGTGAAAAAGGTGAATCCGCGTGCATCCAGCGCCTTGAGCAGCAACACCCGGCAATGCGGACGCCCCTCGGCATCAACGGTGGCCAGGGTCATGGCGTTGGCTTCCACCGGTAGCTGCTCGGTCTTCACCGCATCGGCGAACCAGTGGTGGAACAGCGCGAACGGCTCCCCGGGAGCCTGGGCTTCGGCCAGGCCATCACGGGTGTAGTCGCGGCGCATATCGGCCAGGGATTGGGTCATGCTGCGTTTCCTTGACGATCAGTTGGTCTTCGCAGGGCTGTTGGCGGCGACTTTCTTGTCGGTGGCGGCCTTCTTCGCGGCTGGCTTGGCCGGAGCGGCTTTCTTCTTGGCGACGGTGCTGGCCTTGGCTGGCGCCTTGGCTTTGGTGGCAGGCTTTTTCGCAGCCGGCTTGGCGGCGGCCTTGACGACAGGCTTGGCGGCCGGGGCCTTGGCGTCCTGGGTGGCAACCATCGCCGCCGGAGCCGGCGACGGGGCAGCCTGCTGGTACTTGGCCAGCAGCGCGACCATGGTGTTCTGCGGGGTCAGCAGCAGCTCGACTCGGCGGTTCAAGGCACGGCCTTCAGCGCTGTCGTTGGCGGCACGCGGCATCACCGCGCCCATACCCTTGAGCATCAGGCGGTCGCGCTGCAGGCCGCTGAGACGGAAGATCGCCGACACCGAAGCGGCGCGCTCGAGGCTGAGTTTCTGGTTGGCGGCCATGGCGCCGCTGGTGTCGGCGTGGCCGAGGATCAGCACAGCGGTCTTGGTATCGGTCTCGATGACCTTGGCAACCTGGGTGATCGGGCCAAGGGTCGCGGGCAGCAGCATGTTCGGGCGATCAGGGTTGTAGGAGCTGTCGACCGGGATGGTCACCGCCAGCAAATCCTCGCGGCGCTCCAGCTCGAACTTGCTGCCCTTGATCGCTTCGCGGACCTTCGGCTCGTACTGGTCAAGCCAGGCCTGCGTGGCCTTATGGTCGATCTTCGGCACCGCCGCGACCTTGTCCTTCTTCTCATCGCTGCCAAACGGCCACCACCAGCGGCTGCCGCTTTCGGACTTGGCGTCGGCCTTGGCCACGTTCTCGACGACAGCCTCCTTCACTTCCTTGTCAGCGACCTTGTCCGAACCAAATGGCCACCAGTTCAGGCCACCGTCCTTTGCGGCGTCCGGGGAGTGGCTGGCACAACCGGTCATGGCCAGGCACAGGGCGAGTGCTAAGGTTTTATGTGAAGACATCAGCGATACACCATGAAATAGAAAGAAATTTTGCCCATACGCTTCAGGCGTTGGCATTGAGGATAGTCAAAGGGACGTGGCAATACCCGCGTTACCCGATCAAAGGCAACTGCCAAGCACCCGCACCAGATTCTGTGCGCGGGGGTCCATCAGCACGTAAGGGCCGAGGGTATTGGTGACGAAGCCGAAGGCCACGTCATGTTCGGGGTCGGCGAAACCGACCGAGCCGCCGGCGCCGGGGTGACCGAAGGCACGCGCGCCAAGGCCGAAGGTGGCGTTGGCCACCTCTGGCTGGTCAAGCATGCAACCCAGGCCGAAACGGGTCTGGGTGAGCAGGGTGCGGTCCTGGCCGAGGCTGTGCTCGCGGGTCAGCTCGTCGAGCAGTTCGGACTCAAGCAGGCTGCCATCGAGCAGGCCGGCATAGAAGCCCGCCAGGCTGCGGGCATTGCCATGGCCATTGGCCGCCGGCTGCTGCATGCGCCGCCATTCAGGCTTGTTGGTGCTGGTGAGGATCGCCGGCGGGTTGGTGAAGGCCCGAGTGGACAAGGCCTCGGGCTCGCGCATCGTCACCTGCAGCAGGCGCTGGGCGGCGGCATCGCCAGGGTTGCCCTTGCCGCGGGCGATATGCGCCACGCGGTGGAATTCTTCATCCGCCAGGCCGACGTGGAAGTCCAGGCCCAGCGGCTTGGCGGTGCGTGCGACGATGGAGTCGCCCGGACCACGGCCATCGGCGCGGCGGATCAATTCGCCAATCAGCCAGCCGTAGGTGATCGCCGCGTACCCGTGCTCGCTGCCGGGCGTCCACCAGGGCGCTTCAGCGGCGAGGGCATCGACCATGGCCTGCCAGTCATACAGGGCTTCGGCCGGCAGCAGCTCGCGGATGGCCGGCAGGCCGGCACGGTGGCTGAGCAGTTGGCGCAGGGTGACCTGGTCCTTGCCGGCCTGGGCGAACTCCGGCCAGTAGCGCGCCACCGGCGCGTCGAGGGCGAGCTTGCCCTCGCCCACCAGTTGCAAGGCGGTGACGGCGGTAAAGGTCTTGGTGCAGGAGAACAGGTTGGCGATGGTGTCGCTGTGCCAGGCCTCGCGGCCATCCTTGTCGGCACTGCCGGCCCACAGGTCGACCACGGTTTCTCCGCCGACCTGGATGCACAACGCCGCACCACGTTCCTGGGGATCCTCGAACAACGCGGCGAAAGCATCGCGCACCGCCTCGAACTTCAGCTCATAGTGACCCTGGATCTGCACCCGACTACCTCTCTTTACTGCCTGGCTTGCAAAGGGGTGCATTGTTTCAGTAGTTGGGCGATTTGCCTACTGAAGATGGCTGGGTGGTTATCAGGAACTACGGCTTGTCCAACGCTGTGCGCAAATGCCCAAGGGCTTGCAGGTTGCTGCGGCGCACCGCCTCGATGAACCCCGCATAGGGCACATCGGTGACAGCGACCAGGCCAAGATGGCCGTTCTCACCATCGAGCAGGCGCCCGCTGGCGGGTTGATCGAGATACTGGAACCAGTGCGCACCGACGATCATCGGCTGGGCCATGGCCGCCTTGAGGAAGTTGGCATACGCCGGGCCACGGTCTTCCTCGCGGGCCACTTCCAGCGGCCCGGGCCAGAATGGGCCACGATCGCGCGAGCCGAACTGGAACTCCGAGACCAGCACCGGCTTGTCGAGCTCGGCCAACCGCGCAAAGTCGTAGCCGTCGTCAGGCTTCAAGGTATAGAAGTTGAAGCTCAGCACATCGCAGAACTCGGCGCAGGCCTTCACTGCCTCGGGGGTGCTGAGCGCGTAGCGGCCACCCAGCAGCAAGTGGTTGGGCGCATGCCACTTCAGCGCATCGGAAATGGTCTTGAAGTAGGTTTCGGCAAACACCTGCTGGAAATACTGGTAGTCACGCTCGATTTCCGGATGCTCAGGGTTGGGCAACGGCGCCTCGAACCCCGGGTCTTCCATCAGCTCCCAGGCGGTCAGCTCAATACCCCAGGCCTTCGACAGCCCCTGCTGGTTGCGGTACTTGTCGCGCAGTTGCTTGAGGAAAGCGCGCTTGGCCGGCACATCGGTGGTCAGGCGCAAGGTGCCGTAGGCCAGGCCATAACGTGCCTTGGGGTCGTCCCCCGGCGCGGCCCAGGCCAGTTCGTTGTCGGCGAAGTAACCGATCAGCCAGGGATCGTCACGGTGATCCCGCGCAGCAATGGCCACGGCACGCTCGGTGGCCATGGCGAAACGCGGGTCGAACGGGTCGGGCATGCGCCCCCACCAGTCCATGCCGGTGCTGATGCTGGCGTAGTCACCGACGATCGACAGCGGCAAGGTGTACGGCAGGCGCTTGGCTTGCCCGAGCGCCGCATCGCTCCAGTTGCCGAGGGTGTTGAAGCCCCAGGCCTGCAGGCGATCCAGGGTATGGGCCTGCCAGCGCTGGGCATCCAGCACCGCCACCGGGCACGCCACCTCTCCCTGCGGGCAAGGCTTGCCATAGGTGCGCTGAAGATTGGCCGCGTAGAAGTCGAACCAGCGTCCCTGCTTGAAACCACGGCCCTGGGACGACGCATTGCCGTCATCGTTGTTGCCTTCGCCATAGAAGGCACTCAGGGTGTCGCCTTCTCCCGGCAAGGCTTTGAACATGCCCTCACGGCCGGCGACATAGGTACGCCCGCCATCGGCGGCGACGGCATTGACGCCGAGCGAATAGAACGGATGCCCTTCCGGCGTCACCAGGTACCAGCGTCCGTCGCGTTTCTCGGTACGGAAGAAACCCTTGGCGTCGAACGCAGGCCCCTCCAGCAGGCCGCCATAGGTGTCCAGTTTGAGCTTGTCGCGCTCGGCCAGCCAGCCCTTGAGCTGTGCCTGTTCACGGCTGTCGGCAGCCTTGAGCTGCTCGTCGTTGACGATTTTTTCCGGCCAGCGGCCACGGGTCGATTGCCCATAACCATCGATCAGCTCGGCGTAGGCGGCCTTGAACGCCTGATCGTCATCCTGCAGGCCGACCTTCTCGATCAACAGGCTCTGCGCCACCTTGGGGCCGGGGATGCTCAAGCTGACCGAAGTGACCTGCGCCAGGTCAGCTCCTCCTTCGCTGCTAGTCAGCAACAGGCGCTGGCCTTCGTAGGTCCAAGGCATCGGCGGCCCGGCACGCATGCCCTGACTCAGTGGTGAACTGGCCTTGAGCGGAATCATCACGGTCTGCGCAGGCCCTGCCGGCAGGTCGATGCGGCTGGTGAGCGTGCGCCCGTCGCTGCTTTGCACCACCACATCGACGGTCAGCGCCCAGTCCATGCCACTCTGCAGGCGAAGAGTCAGCGCCTGGCCGGCAGACCAGTCCCACGCACCGCTCTGCGGCGCGAGGCGCAGTGTCGGCTGTGCCACCGGGTTGAACACCACTCGCCGCAACACCTCGCCTTCGGCTGTCTGCTCCGCGTTGTACTGCGGCAGGCTGGCGTCCTGGGTGACGACATTCACTACCGAGGCCGGGCGCACGAAGCTGAACAGGGTCTGCTGCCCGGCCAGCAAAGGCGCACTGAACAACACGGAGAACACGACAGGCAAGGCGCGGCGGATCATGGGGCGGTGGCTCTCCTTCGGAGCCCGTCATGGGCTCGCAATCGAGTAATGGACAACGGGTTGTGCGTGTTGCTCCGGCAGTCAGCCGATTTCCCGTCGGAAAGGTGGCAGCGCGTTGAGAATAGCCTTGCCATAGCGTTGCGTGACCAGACGGCGGTCAAGCAAGGTAATCACGCCACGGTCCTGCTCGGTACGCAGCAGCCGGCCGCAGGCCTGGATGAGGCGCAGCGAGGCGTCGGGCACGGCAATCTCCATGAACGGATTGCCGCCACGGGCTTCGATCCATTCGGCCAGCGCGGCCTCGACCGGATCGTCCGGCACCGCGAAGGGGATCTTGGCGATCACCACATGCTCGCAATAGGCGCCCGGCAGGTCGACACCCTCGGCGAAGCTGGCCAGGCCGAACAGCACGCTGTGCTGGCCGTCGTCGACCCGCGCCTTGTGCTTGTTCAGGGTTTCCTGCTTGGACAGGTTGCCCTGGATCAGCACCAGCTTGCGCCAGTCGCGGTCCAGGCCGTCGAACACGTCCTGCATCTGTTTGCGCGAGGAGAACAGCACCAGCGCGCCGCGGGCGTCCTCGACGATGGCTGGCAGCTCGCGAATGATCGCCGCGGTGTGCGCCGTGGCGTCGCGCGGATCGGCACCCAGGTCGGGCACCCGCAGCAGCCCGGCGTCACCATGCACGAACGGGCTGGGCACCACGCACTGCACCGCGTCGCGTGGCAGGCCCGAACGCATGCGGAAGCGGTCGAACTTGCCCAACGCGGTGAGCGTCGCCGAGGTCACCAGGGCGCCATAGGCGACGTTCCACAGGCTCTTGCGCAGCATCTCGGCAGCCAGGATGGGGCTGGCGTTGACCTCGATATCGAACAGCGCGCCGCTTTCGGCCAGGGTCAGCCAACGGGCCATGGGCGGGTTGTCTTCGGGGTCTTCCGCGGTAAAGGCGGTCCACAGCTCCCAGTTGCCCTGGGCCCGGGTCACCAGGCTGCCGAACAGCGGGTACCACTCTTCGGCCTGGTGGCTGGCGATACCGATGTTGTTCTCGCCGTCCATGCCTTCCTTGAGCAGGTCGGCCAGGCGGGTGAACAGGTCGTTGAGACGAGCGAAGCCTTTCTTGAGCTCGATGCCTACTTCGCGGATCTGCTCCGGCACCACGCCGCCCTCGAAGCGATAGCGCGGGCGGTCGCGGCCTTCCATGTCCTCGCCGGCGCGGAAGTCCGCCACCTGCTCGCACAGGGTGAACATGAACTGCTGCTGGGTACGCACCTCGCGGGCCAGCTCCGGCACCTGCTCGATGTACTTGCCAAGGTCGCCCGGCAACGGATGCTGGGCCAGCAGCTTGGTCAGGTTCTTGGCAGTCTGCTCCAGCCAGTCGGCCGTGGAGCGCAGCCGCGAATAATGAGCAAAATGGCCAATGGCCTTGTCCGGCAAGTGGTGGCCTTCGTCGAACACGTACATTGTGTCGCGTGGATCGGGGAGCACGGCGCCACCGCCGAGCGCCAGGTCGGCCAGGACCATGTCGTGGTTGGTGACGATCACGTCGACCTTGCCCATGCCTTCACGGGCCTTGTAGAACACGCACTGCTGGAAGTTGGGGCAGTGCCGACCCGTGCATTGGCTGTGATCGGTGGTCAGGCGCGCCCAGTCCTGGTCCTCGACGGCCTCCGACCAGCTGTCGCGGTCGCCGTCCCAGCGGTTGCCGGCGAGCTTCTCGATCATGCTGTTGAACAGCTTCTGGCTGCGCTCGTCGACCTCGATGCGAAAGCCCTCCTCCTCGAACAGCTGAGCGGTGGCCGACTGAGCGTGGCCTTCCTGCAACAGGACGTCCAGTTTGGACAGGCACAGGTAACGGCCACGGCCCTTGGCCAGGGCGAAGCTGAAGTTCAGCCCGCTGTTGCGCATCAGGTCGGGCAGGTCCTTGAAGACGATCTGCTCCTGCAGCGCCACGGTCGCGGTGGCGATCACCAGGCGCTTGCCGGCGGCCTTGGCGGCGGGGATCGCGGCCAGGCTGTAGGCGACGGTCTTGCCGGTACCGGTACCGGCCTCGACGGCAACCACCGCGGGCTCGCCGGCACGGCGGCCTTCATCGTCGCAGGCGATGTCGCCGAGCACCTTGGCCACTTCGGCGATCATCAGGCGCTGGCCGTAACGCGGCTTGAGGCTTTTGGCTTCGAGGAAACGCGAGTAGGCGCCCTGGATGGTGGCTTTGAGTTCGTTGCTGATCATGGTCTGCAGGCGCCCGGAGGGCTGGATATATTTTCAGTGTTTCACATGGGCCGGCTATCATACCCCGCTATTGCCCTTTGTGCCGCATGGAGATCCCGATGCTTGCCTTTACCTTGCCCTACACCTTGCATGTCCTGGCCGCCCTCGTCTGGGTCGGCGGGATGTTCTTCGCCTGGCTGGTGCTGCGGCCGGCCACGGTTGCCGCGCTGGAAGGGCCTGCGCGGCTGCGTTTGTGGGTGGAGGTTTTCCAGCGGTTCTTCAGATGGGTCTGGCTGGCGGTGGCGGTGTTGGCTGTCAGCGGGGTCGGGATGATTCACCTGCGGTTTGCCGGGTTCGAGACTGCGCCCCGTTATGTGCAGGTGATGATTGGCGGGGGGATTGTCATGTTTGCGTTGTTCATGCGGGTTCAGGGGTTGTTGTTGCCTGAGTTGCGTGCGGCGGTGGAGGCAGGAGATTGGGCTTCGGGGGCTGGGGTGCTGGGGCGGATTCGGCGGTTGGTTGGGGTTAATTTGTTGATTGGCGTTGTGGTGGTGGGGGTGGCGAGTTCGCGGGTTTTGGTTTGAGGGGTTGGGCTTCGGCTTCGGCTTCGGCTTCGGCTTCGGCTTCGGCTCGATAGATTGTTTTTGTATTTGCAAGCACATTCGTAGACGATGTCGACATTTCGTCACCTTTCCGCCTTTACGGCGGCCGACTTTTGTCGTGGCAAAAGTCGGCAAAACCGTTCGGCTCCGTTCATACGGCCCCTACGCTTCGCTCCGGGGTTCCCTCGCTCCGTTCTTGCTCCCGTGGGTACCG
>NZ_JBSSEW010000031.1:0-48034 GCF_054062095.1 Pseudomonas sp. TE6288 | reverse complement strand
CCCCTTTTGTTTTTGTTGTTTTTGGGGGGGTTCCCGGGGGGCGCGGGTGGGGGGGGCCCCGCCCGCCCCCCGTTTTGTGTCCCCCCCGGGGGCAGGGGGGGGGGGGGCGCCCCCCGCGATAGGGCCGATCCAGGCAACTGCAGCCAACCGCCGATGCCCGACAATAGCGTGCTGTCCATCGCCGGCACAACCGTCCTTGGCGCGTTAACGCAACATTGCGTCGCGCAGGCGCGGGGTCAGCTCCTCGAACAGCGTCTGCACCGAACGCAGGGCACGGCAATCGGGCCGCGTCAGCAGCCACAACTGGGTGTCGCAGCCGGGCAGCGGGCCGCTCAGCGCCTCGACGCCGGGCAGGTCGTGGACCATGTAGTCGGGCAGCGCCGCCACGCCCAGGCCGGTGGTCACCAGTTGGGCGATGGTCGACATGCCGCTGCACTGGTAGCGCGGGATCAGGCCGGGATGCTGCTGGTTGCGCCAGACCACGGTGGCGTGGTCCTGCATGGAATCGTCGGGGGCGATCCAGGGCACACTCAGGGGCGCCTCCTGCAGCCGCTCGCGCAGCGCCGGCTGGCCGCAGACCACGTAGGAGGTCGAGCCCAGGCAGCGCCCGACAAGATGCTCCGGCGGCGTATTGGTCAGGCGCAGGGCGATGTCGGCATCGCGACGGCTGAGGTTGGCGAAGGTGTTGGAGGTGCCCATCTCCAGCGACAACGCCGGATAGTTGGGCATGAACTCGGCCAGCGCCGGCAGCAGCAGGCTGTGCAGCACGGCCTCGGTGCAGGTCAGGCGCACGGTGCCGCTGACCACCTGTTCGCCGCTGGTGAGGGCGATGCGCGCCGCATCCAGTGCCTGTTCGGCGCGCTCGGCCTGCTCGGCCAGGGCCTGGGCGGTGTCGGTGGGCAGGTAGCCTTTACGGCTCTTGACGAACAAGGCGGTGCCCAGCGCCGACTCCAGCCGGCGGATCGAGCGGAACACCGTCGAAACGTCGACCTTGAGCAGTTCGGCTGCCTTGGCCAGCGAGCGGCCGCGCTCCAGTGCCAGGACCAGGGAAAGGTCCGCATGGTTGATCTGATATTGCATCGGTGCACGCTCTGCTTGCCTAAATGCCAATGTCTGTTGCGTTTTGGCCATTTTATAGTGGAACGGCCCCCGGGAATCAATGCAGCCGGTCGGCAACCAGCCCCCAACGATGGGCCAGTGAAAAGAACAACAGCAGCACCATCGTCGCCCTACAAGGCGTCATCCGCAGTTCCCACATCGCCGCTCCGAATCAAAGGATGTACAGCCATGACGTCGGTCTCCCCGTGCGCCAGTTCTTCCCGCGAGATGAATGAATTCCTGGATGCCCATCCGGATACCCAGTACGTCGACCTGCTGATCTCCGACATGAACGGCGTGGTGCGCGGGAAGCGCATCGAGCGCGCCAGCCTGCACAAGGTGTACGAGAAGGGCATCAACCTGCCGGCGTCGCTGTTTGCCCTGGATATCAACGGCTCGACCGTCGAAAGCACCGGGCTGGGCCTGGACATCGGTGACGCCGACCGCATCTGTTTCCCGATTGCCGGCACGCTGTGCGACGAACCCTGGCAGAAACGCCCGACCGCCCAGTTGCTGATGACCATGCATGAGCTGGACGGCGCGCCGTTTTTCGCCGACCCGCGGGAAGTGCTGCGCCAGGTGGTGAGCAAGTTCGACGACCTGGGCCTGGATATCTGCGCCGCGTTCGAGCTGGAGTTCTACCTGATCGACCAGGACAACCTCAACGGTCGCCCGCAGCCGCCGCGCTCGCCGATTTCAGGCAAGCGCCCGCAGTCGACCCAGGTGTACCTGATCGACGATCTCGACGAATACGCCGACTGCCTGCAGGACATGCTCGAAGCTGCCAAGGAGCAGGGCTTGCCGGCTGACGCCATCGTCAAGGAAAGCGCCCCGGCGCAGTTCGAGGTGAACCTGCACCACGTCGCCGACCCGCTGAAGGCCTGTGACTACGCGATCCTGCTCAAGCGCCTGATCAAGAACGTCGCCTACGACCATGAGATGGACTCCACCTTCATGGCCAAGCCCTATCCGGGCCAGGCGGGCAATGGCCTGCACGTACACATTTCGTTGCTGGACAAGAAAACCGGCAAGAACATCTTCGCCAATGCCGACCCGCTGCAAAGCGACGCCCTGCGCCACGCCATTGGTGGCGTGCTGGAAACCATGCCGGCATCGATGGCATTCCTCTGCCCGAACATCAACTCGTACCGTCGCTTCGGTGCACAGTTCTATGTGCCCAACGCGCCGAGCTGGGGCCTGGACAACCGCACGGTGGCTGTCCGCGTGCCGACCGACAGCAGCGAGAACGTGCGCATCGAGCACCGCGTGGCCGGCGCCGATGCCAACCCGTACCTGATGCTCGCGGCGATCCTCGCCGGCATCCACCACGGCCTGACCAACAAGGTCGAGCCGGACGCGCCGATCGAGGGCAACTCGTACGAGCAGCTGGAGCAGAGCCTGCCGAACAACCTGCGTGATGCCCTGCGCGCGCTGGATGACAGCGAAGTCCTCAACCAATACATCAGCCCGGACTACATCGACATCTTCGTGGCCTGCAAGGAAAGCGAGCTGGCCGAGTTCGAAGTGTCGATCTCCGACCTCGAGTACAACTGGTACCTGCACACGGTGTAAGCCCATGAGCGCAATTGCGGTCCCCTTGATCGGTGTCAGCGCCTGCCGCCAGCAGGTGGGGAAGAACTCGTCGCACACGGTGGGCGACAAGTATGTCGAGGCCGCGGGCTTTGCCGGGCTGCCGCTGATCCTGCCGGCCCGTGACGGCGGCAGCGACACGCAGACGCTGCTGGCCAGGCTCGATGGCATTCTTTTTACCGGTTCGCCTTCAAATGTCGAGCCGCATCATTACAATGGCGCGCCCAGCGCGGAAGGCACCCGGCACGATCTTGCACGTGACCGCCTGACCTTGCCGCTGCTGCAGGCGGCCATTGCCGCGGGTGTGCCGGTGTTCTGCATCTGCCGTGGCTTCCAGGAACTGAACGTGGCCCTCGGTGGCAGCCTGCACCAACGGGTGCAGGAATTGCCCGGCTACCTGGACCACCGCGAACCTGAGGACGCACCCCTGGAGGTGCAATACGGCCCTCGTCACCCCGTCGGCATACAGCCGGGTGGGGTGCTCGAGCGCCTGGGCCTGGCTGCGCGGTTCGAGGTCAACTCGCTGCACAGCCAGGGCATCGACCGCCTGGCCCCGGGCCTGCGCGTCGAGGCACGGGCCCCGGATGGCCTGATCGAAGCGGTGTCGATGCCTGATGCGCCGGGCTTTGTACTCGGCGTGCAGTGGCACCCTGAATGGCGTTTCGCCGAAAACCCGGTTTCGCTGCGCCTGTTCGAGGCGTTCCGCGAGGCCTGCATTGCCCATGCTGCACGGGAGGGTGTGCGCCAGAAGATCCTCTGACGTCACCCGGTAGTCTCGGATGACCCACCCCGGCAGTGAGCTTTCAATGAGTGGAAGCGGGCCCGCTACGACGGGCCTGTGAAAACAATTCCAATAGTTACGGCAAATACTCATGAGCGATTACACAGAAGCCGGCCGCCCCCCTGACGTGGCGGCCGACTCGGGCAACACCCAGCGCAGCAAGGGCCTGGCCAAGGGCCGCCTCGGTCTGCTGGCCAGCGTCGTGCTGGGCATTTCCACCATTGCGCCGGTCTACACCCTGACTGGCGCGCTCGGCCCGACCGTGCGTGAAGTCGGCGCCCACCTGCCGGCGGTGTTCATCGTCGGCTTCCTGCCGATGCTGCTGGTCGCCCTGGGCTACCGCGAGCTGAACTCGGCGGAGCCCGACAGCGGCACGTCCTTCACCTGGTCGGCCCGGGCCTTCGGCCCGATGATCGGCTGGATCGGCGGCTGGGGGCTGGTGGTCGCCACCACCATCGTGCTGTCCAATCTGGCAGGCGTGGCGGTGGACTTCTTCTACCTGTTCTTGGCCCAGATCACCGGCAACCAGGAGCTGGCCGCGTTGGCGGACAACCTGTTGATCAACGTCACCACCTGTTGCGTGTTCATCGCCCTGGCGGTGTGGATCTGCTGTCGCGGCATGGCCACCACCATGACGGTGCAGTACGGCTTGGTGGCCTTGCAGTTGCTGGTGCTGATCGGCTTCGCCTTCGCAGCGTTCGGCGAGACCACTGCGCCGCCGCCGCTGGCGTTCGACCTGGCCTGGTTCAACCCGTTCGGTGTCGAGTCGTTCTCAGCCTTTGCCGCCGGCCTGTCGTTGTCGATTTTCATTTTCTGGGGCTGGGACGTGTGCCTGACCGTCAGCGAAGAGTCGATCGGCAGCGATGAAGTACCGGGCAAGGCGGCAACCTGGACCGTGCTGCTGATTCTCGGCCTGTACCTGCTCACCGCCATCGCCACCCTGCAGTTTGCCGGGATCAGTGAGCACGGCCTGGGCCTGAACAATCCGCGCATCCAGGAGAACGTGTTCGCCCACCTGGCCGGGCCGGTGATGGGACCGCTGGCGATCCTGATGTCGATCGCGGTGCTGGCCAGCACCGCCGCCTCGCTGCAATCGACTTTCGTCTCGCCGGCGCGCACCCTGCTTGCCATGGGTTACTACGGCGCGGTGCCGCAACGCTTCGCCACTGTTTGCCCGCGTTCGCAGACGCCGCGCTACGCGACCATCTGTGCCGGTATTGCCGCAGGTCTGTTCTACGTGACCATGCGTACCCTCAGCGAGAACGTGCTGGCCGACACCATCACCGCCCTGGGCATGATGATCTGCTTCTACTATTCGCTGACCGCCTTCGCCTGCGTGTGGTACTTCCGCCGCAGCCTGTTCGACAGCGTGCGCCACTTCTTCATGCGCGGCGTGTGCCCGCTGGTGGGTGGCCTGATCCTGTCGGTGATCTTCCTGCGCACGGCGATCGACAGCGCCTCGCCGGACTTCGGCAGTGGCTCGCATGTTGGGGGGCTGGGGCTGGTATTCGTGATCGCGGCGATCATCTCGGCGCTGGGCATCGTGCTGATGCTGCTGTCGCGGCTGCGTGCGCCGGCATACTTCCTGGGGGCTACCCTGCGTCAGCAGGCGACGTTGCAGCTGCAGGAGTAAGGAAAAAGGGGCTGCTTTGCAGCCCATCGCCGGCAAGCCGGCTCCCACAGGAGATTGCATACCCTTGTGGGAGCCGGCTTGTCGTGGCGACGAACCGCGGCGAATGGGCCTCATAGAGACCCAGGCTATCTTCAGCCGATCAGCTCTTTGAGTAGTGCTCGGTGTACTCGCTGCTGGTTATCCAGCTTCAGCTTTTCGGCATGCTGCACGGCATCCGCACCATCTTCGCGGTTCGAGCGGAACACCGCCTTGAGGTCTTCGAGTGCATCATCAAACTTGTCGTTGATGATGACGTACTCGTACTCGTTGTAATGCTCCATCTCGCTGACCGCTTCCTTCATGCGTCCGGCGATGATTTCTTCGCTGTCCTGGCCGCGACCGTCCAAGCGTTGGCGCAGGGCCTGCTGGCTCGGTGGCAGGATGAAGATCGAGCGCGCTTTTGGCATTAGCTTGCGTACCTGACGGGCTCCTTGCCAGTCGATTTCCAGTATCAGGTCTTTTCCCTTGTTCAGCGTCTGCTGCATCGCGCTGCGGGAAGTACCGTAGAAGTTGCCGAACACCTCGGCATGCTCAAGGAAGTCATTCTTGGCGATGAGTGTCTTGAACTCGTCATGGCTGACGAAGTGATAGTTCGTTCCATGCTTTTCGCCTGGGCGCATCTTGCGCGTGGTATGCGATACCGAGACGCTCACACGCGGGTCTTGCCTGATCAGCTCAGTGACCAGGCTGGTCTTGCCGGCGCCGGACGGGGCCGAGACGATGTAGAGGGTGCCGCTGCTGTGGTTCATGGTAGGGGTGGCCTTACTCGATGTTCTGTACTTGTTCACGCATCTGTTCGATCAGCACCTTCAGGTTGACTGCCGCCTGCGTGCTGCGTGGGTCGAATGCCTTGGAGCCAAGAGTGTTGGCTTCGCGGTTGAGCTCCTGCATCAGGAAGTCCAGGCGCCGGCCGGCGGCGCCGCCCGACTTGAGTACCCGACGTACTTCGGTGACGTGAGTGCTGAGGCGGTCCAGCTCTTCGGCGACGTCGCTTTTCTGCGCCAGCAGGACCATCTCCTGTTCCAGGCGTTGTGGGTCGAGCTCGGCCTGCATGTCGCTGAAGCGGTCGAGGACCTTCTGCCGCTGTGCGGCGAGCATCTGCGGCACCAGGGCGCGCAGGGTGGCGACTTCTCCGGCCATGCTGTCCAGGCGCTCGTTGATCAGCCGGGCCAGTTCGGCGCCTTCGCGTTGGCGGCCGGCCTTGAGTTCGGTCAGGGCTTCGTCGAACAGTGCGATGGCTTCGGCATTGAGCGCTTGCGGGTCGGTGGCGTCGGCCACCAGCACGCCCGGCCAGGCCAGTACTTCCAGCGGGTTGAGCGGTGCCGGTTGCTTGATCAGGCTGGCGACGGTTTCGGCGGCGGCGACCAGTTGCGCGGCACGTTCGCGATCGACCTGCAGTGGCTTGCCGGTGCTGTCCTCGCTCAGACGCAGGGTGCACTCGACCTTGCCGCGCGAGAGGCCTTGGCGCAGGCCTTCGCGTACGGCGCCTTCGAGGTCGCGCAGGGCCTCGGGCAGGCGCAGGTGGGGTTCGAGATAGCGGTGGTTGACCGAGCGCAGCTCCCAGACCAGGGTGCCTTGGCTGCCAGCGCGCTCGACACGAGCAAAAGCGGTCATGCTATGCACCATGGGGAGTACCTCGCGTATTCAGGTGGACGGAGAGCCTGTCGGCTGCAAGGCGCAGGATTGTAGCGCAGTGCGGCGTGGGCGCCCAATCCAGCCATGCTAACGGTCGCCCCGAAACCTGTCGGAAAACACGACAGGCTGCGCAAGCGCGACGACAGGCGTGCCTTCGCCGGGCGTCGGGCTCTATAATGCTCGGCAGATTCAAATGTCCCCGTACAGGTATTCCAGATGAAACGTCCAAGTGGTCGCGCCGCCGATCAGCTCCGCTCGATCCGCATTACCCGCAACTACACCAAGCACGCCGAAGGATCGGTTCTGGTCGAGTTCGGTGACACCAAGGTCATCTGCACGGTCAGCGTCGAGAACGGTGTTCCCCGCTTCCTCAAAGGCCAGGGCCAAGGTTGGCTGACCGCCGAGTACGGCATGCTGCCGCGCTCCACCGGCGAGCGTAACCAGCGCGAGGCCAGCCGTGGCAAGCAAGGCGGCCGCACCCTAGAGATCCAGCGCCTTATCGGCCGCTCCCTGCGCGCTGCGCTGGACATGAGCAAGCTCGGCGACATCACCCTGTACGTCGACTGCGACGTGATCCAGGCCGACGGCGGCACCCGCACTGCCTCGATCACCGGCGCCATGGTTGCCCTGTGCGACGCCCTGGCGGTGATCAAGAAACGTGGCGGCCTCAAGGGTGGCAACCCGCTCAAGCACATGATTGCCGCGGTATCGGTGGGCATGTACCAGGGCGAGGCCGTGCTCGACCTCGACTACCTCGAGGACTCTGCCGCCGAGACCGACCTGAACGTGGTCATGACCAGCGCCGGTGGTTTCATCGAGGTGCAGGGCACCGCCGAGGGCGCGCCGTTCCAGCCTGCCGACTTCAACGCCATGCTGGCGCTGGCGCAGAAGGGCATGGACGAGATCTTCGAACTGCAGAAAGCGGCGCTGGCCGACTGAGCAGACGCCAGGGAGGTGCGGGACATGAACGATTCGGATCTACCGATCACCCCGCCCAGCGCCGATATCAGGCAATGGGCAATGTTCTGCCACCTCTCGGCATTGTTGGGGCTGGTGCTGCCTCTGGGGCATTTGCTGGGCCCGCTGGTGCTGTGGCACCTCAAGCGCGAGCAGGATCCTTTTATTGATGCCCAGGGCAAGGAGGCGCTGAACTTCCAGATCAGCGTGACCATCGCCGGCTTCGTCTGCTTCCTGCTGATGTTCGTGTTCATCGGCATCCTGCTGTTCGCCGTGCTGATGGTGACGGTGCTGATCCTGATCATCCTGGCAGCGGTCAAGGCCAATGAAGGGCAGCCGTATCGCTATCCCTTCATCTGGCGGCCGATCAGATAGACACAAAAAAGCCGACCTGATGGTCGGCTTTTTTGTGCGTGCCATTCTCAGATGGTCAGCGTCCAGTCGTAGTCCACGATCAGCGGCGCGTGCTGGGAGAAGCGCGGCTGGCGCGGCAGGCGGGCGTTGCGCACGAAACGGCGCAGGCCTGGGGTGAGGATCTGGTAGTCGAACCGGTAACCCAGGTTGAGCATCTCGGCCTGCTCGTTGTCCGGCCACCAGCTGTACTGGTCGCCTTCACGGCTGACTTCGCGCAGGGCATCGACATAACCCATGTCGCCGACGATGGCGTCCATCCAGGCGCGTTCGGGTGGCAGGAAGCCCGGCGACTGTTGGCTGTCACGCCAGTTCTTGATGTCGAGCTTCTGCTGCGCCACGTAGAACGAGCCGCAGTAGATGTACTCGCGACGCTTGCGGCGTTGCTTGTCCAGGTACTTGGCGAAGTCGTCCATCAACTTGAACTTCTGGTTCAAGTCTTCGTCCCCGTTCATGCCCGAAGGCAGCAACAGGCTGGCAATACTGACTTTGTCGAAATCTGCTTGCAGATAACGCCCGTAGCGGTCGGCTGTCTCGAAGCCCAGGCCGGTGATGACTGCCTTGGGCTGCATGCGCGAGTAAAGTGCCACGCCACCTTGGGTGGGCACCTCCGCGTCGCAGGCGTAAAGGAAATAGCCATCGAGCTGGAAAGCTGGGTCGTCGAGTTCAAAGGCCGAGGCGCGGGTATCCTGAAGGCAGATGACGTCGGCATTCTGGGCTTGCAACCAGCTGAGCAATCCACGCTCGGCCGCAGCCTGAATGCCATTTACGTTCACACTGATGATCCGCATAAATGGCCCCAAAAATCTCGTGCGTGTATGATACCCGAGCTCAACACATTTAGCTAAATCCGTGGTGTCCGGGACCTTTCATGCAGCCGTATCAGCGCGACTTCATCCGTTTTGCCATCGATCGCGGCGTTCTGCGCTTCGGTGAGTTCACCCTGAAATCGGGGCGTACCAGCCCGTACTTCTTCAATGCCGGCCTGTTCAATACCGGGTCCGCCCTGGCGCAGCTGGGGCGTTGCTACGCGGCGGCCATCGTCGACAGCAAGATCCCCTTCGACGTGCTGTTCGGCCCGGCCTACAAGGGCATTCCCCTGGCGGCGGCCACTGCCGTGGCCCTGGCCGAGCAGCACCAGCTCGACGTGCCGTGGTGCTTCAACCGCAAAGAGGCCAAGGACCACGGCGAGGGCGGCAGCCTGGTCGGCGCCCCGCTGGCCGGTGACGTGCTGATCATCGACGACGTGATCACCGCCGGCACCGCGATCCGCGAGGTCATGCAGATCATCAACGCCCAGCAGGCCAAGGCCGCCGGTGTGCTGATCGCACTGAACCGCGAAGAGCGCGGCAATGGCGCGCTGTCGGCGATCCAGGAAGTCGAACGCGACTTCGGTATCCCGGTGGTCAGCATCGTCTCGCTGACCCAGGTGCTGGAGTTCCTGGCCGACGATCCGCAGCTCAAGCAGCACCTGCCGGCGGTCGAGGCCTACCGCGCGCAGTACGGTATCTGACCGGCCCGCAGGCACGAAAAAGGCGACCTTCGGGTCGCCTTTTTCGTGCCTGCAGGTTCAGCTGCGGTTCGGGTAAGGGTCCTGCACGGCATCACCGACGCCGGTGAGGATCTTCCAGCCACGCTTGGGGTGGGTGCCGGGGGTGAAGTCAGGGCAGGGAGGCATCGAGGTCTTGCCCTGGTTGGAGTACTTGCGTCCGCAGTCGGCGCATTCGTAGCTGCCTGCGGAAACATCGCTGCCATATTTGACCAGTTCTTTCTGCATCGCTGTATCTCCGATGGGGTGGAGTTGGAATGCTAGTCGGCTGGCAGAGATGCGTGTTGTAGTGCCTGTCCGTGCTGGCGGTAGGATTTTTCCGAACTGGAAAAGAAAGGCGGCCCTTGGGCCGCCTGCGCGTCGTGTCAGTCTGTGCCGTACTTCGGCGAACGTGGTCCGTAGAGGATCCCGCCATTCGGGTAGGGCGTCAGCAGGCGTGCGCTGGTCATCCCGGCGATCGGGTAGCCGGCATCATCCTGCACGCTGCTGATGATCTGGTTGATGGCCGCCGCCACCAGCATGCCGATCAGGCCACCCTGGTTCTGCTTGCCTTCCTCGCTGGAGGCCGTGGCACTGCCGGTCCACAAGGTGGCACCGGTCTTCAGGTCGACCAGTTTGGCGCTGGCGGTGACGATGGTCGCGCTGCTCAGCACCATGTAGCGGGTGCCGTAGTCGCTGACGGTCACGTACAGGCCGGCGTCGGCGCCGAAGATCTCGTTCAGCTTGGCTGTGGGCAACTGGTGGATATCGGCCGGCGTGGTCAGGCCGTTCTGGCGGAACGTCTCGTCCACCAGCGCCACCGGCATCACGTAGTAGCCGGCCTCGGCCAGCGGATAGGTGACCTGGGACAGCATGCTGTAGGTGGCCTTGACGTCGGGCGACTCGTTCAGCGGCGGCAGGATCAGGATCGACTTCGGTCGGCTCTGCTTGTAGGCCGAATAGTCGATGCTCTTGCGCTCGGCGCAGCCGGCGAACAGGGCCAGCACGCAGGCGCCGACGATCAGTTGGGTCAGGCGCTTGATCATTGCTGGGCTCCCTTGCTGGCGTTGCTCATCAGGAAGTCCATGTAGGCCGCCGACTCAGGGAACAGCGCTTTTTCGGTACGGAACTGCTGGATCATCTGGTCATCCTTGCCCAGGCTGGAGTACAGCAGGCCCAGCTGCGCGTGGTAGCCCGGTGGCACTGCGCCGTTCTTGGCCTTGATCTTCTCCAGGTCGCGCTCCAGGGCGGTGACCTGTTCTTCCTTGGCGTCACCTTTGAGGTAGCCGTATACCTGGGGCTGGTAGCTTTCCCACTGGTACAGGGTCTTGGGCGAATTGCAGCCGGTCAGCAGGACGCTGCCCAGCAGCAGCCCGGCGACAGTGCGCCAGGCCGGGTAGGTGATGCTCATCGAACGGTCTTCCTTGTCGTGTTGTGCTTGTTATTGCGCCTGTGGTTTCCACTGGCCGCTTTCGACTGCGCCCACCAGCTTGTTGACAGCTTCGCGCATGGCCAGGTCGAGCACTTTGCCGTTGAGGGTCGAGTCGTAGCTGGCGGTGCCGCCGAAGCCGATGACTTCACGGTTGGACAGGGCGTATTCACCGGCGCCCTGGCTCGAATAGACCACTTCGGATGTGCTGATGTTGACGATGTTCAGGGCGACCTTGGCGTAGGCGATCTGGGTCTTGCCGCGGCCGAGGATGCCGAACAGCTGGTGATCGCCGACTTCCTTGCGGCCGAACTCGGTGACGTCGCCGGTCACCACGAAGTCGGCGCCCTTCAGGCGCTGGGCCTGGCCCTTGATGGCCGCTTCCTGCTGGATCTCGCCCATGTTGTCGCGGTCCAGCACGTTGAAGCGGTTGGTCTGCTGCAGGTGGGTGATCAGGATGGTCTTGGCCTGGCCGCCGAGGCGGTCGACGCCGTCGGAGAAGATGCCGCGCATGTAGCTGGAGCGGTTGTCGAACTTGCCCACGGCGATCGGCGTGCGCACGCCGCTGTAGGGACGACTGACGCTTTCGACCTGTTGCACGGCAACAGCGGTGGAGGTTTCGGTGGCACAGCCGGCGATGGACCCGACAGCCAGGGCGGCTGCCAGCACGAGTCCTTGTGATGCGTATTTCACGCGTGTTCTCCAGGTAAATAGAAACTATTCGTAACGAGCAAGCATGCTGTCACGTTGTTTCGGCAGTCTACCGGGATTCTTGATAGTCAAACATCAAGGGTAATGGCTATAAGCCATCTTTTTGAGTGGGCGGGGATGGATGCATCGCGGGGCAGGCCTGCTCCCAGCTGGGAGCGGGCCTGCCCCGCGATAGGATTACAGCTGGATCAGCGTGGTTTGCGGTTGCTGATCAGCGTGCCCACGCCGCTGTCGGTGAAGATCTCCAGCAGCACGGCATTCGGCACGCGACCGTCGATGATGTGCGAGCTGTTCACGCCACCCTGGACGGCATCCAGTGCGCACTTGATCTTCGGCAGCATGCCGCCGTAGATGGTGCCATCGGCGATCAGTTCGTTGACCTGCTCGGTGCTCAGCCCCGTGAGGACCTCGCCCTGCTTGTCCATCAGGCCGGCGATGTTGGTCAGCAGCATCAGCTTCTCGGCCTTCAACGCCTCGGCCACCTTGCCGGCCACGAGGTCGGCGTTGATGTTGTACGACTCGCCGTTGGCGCCCACGCCGATCGGCGCGATCACCGGGATGAAGTCACCCTTGACCAACATGTTCAGCAAGTCGGTGTTGACGCTGACGACCTCGCCGACATGGCCGATGTCGATGATTTCCGGGGTGGTCATCTCCGGCGTCTGGCGGGTGACGGTGAGCTTCTTGGCGCGGATCAGCTCAGCATCCTTGCCGGTCAGGCCGATGGCGCTGCCGCCGTGGCGGTTGATCAGGTTGACGATGTCCTTGTTCACCTGGCCGCCCAGGACCATTTCCACCACGTCCATGGTCGCCGCGTCGGTCACGCGCATGCCATCGATGAAGTGGCTGTCTATCGACAGGCGCTTGAGCAGGTCGCCGATCTGCGGGCCGCCACCGTGCACCACCACCGGGTTGATGCCAACGGCCTTCATCAGCACGATGTCACGGGCGAAGCCGGTCTTGAGCTCCTCGCTCTCCATCGCGTTGCCGCCGTACTTGATCACCAGGGTCTTGCCGACGAAGCGGCGGATGTAAGGCAGTGCTTCGGACAAAACCTCGGCTACATGGGAAGCGGCATCGCGATCGAGGGTCATGCAGGGCTCCAGGTAAGGAACGGATAGTCGTCAGAACGGCAGTTGCAGGCCTGGTTGGACCCGCAGCAGCTGCGTGCGGAATACAGCCTTGATTCGGTCGAGTTCTGCGGCGCTGTCGGCCTCGAAGCGCAGCACCAGCACCGGTGTGGTGTTGGAGGCGCGAACCAGGCCCCAGCCGTTGGGATAGTCGACCCGCACACCGTCGATGGTGGTCAGGCTGGCTTCGCCCCAATCGGCGTCGCGTTGCAGTGCATCAATGATGCTGAATTTACCCTCGTCGGTCACATCAATGTTGATTTCCGGCGTGGAAATATCATTGGGGAACGCGGCGAACAGGCTTTCGGCGTCCTGCCCGGCCTTGCTGAGGATCTCCAGCAGGCGCGCGGCGCTGTAGATGCCGTCGTCGAAACCGTACCAGCGCTCCTTGATGAAGATGTGCCCGCTCATCTCGCCGGCCAGCAGCGAGCCGGTCTGTTTCATCTTCTTCTTGATCAGCGAGTGGCCGGTCTTCCACATCAGCGCGCGGCCACCGTGCTGTTCGATCAGCGGGGTCAGGCGGCGCGTGCATTTGACGTCGAAGATGATCTCGGCGCCCGGGTTGCGCGACAGCACGTCCTGGGCGAACAGCATCAGCAGGCGGTCGGGGTAGACGATGCTGCCGGTGTTGGTCACCACACCCACGCGGTCACCGTCGCCATCGAAGGCCAGGCCGATATCGGCGCCGGTCTCTTTCACCTTGGCGATCAGGTCCTCCAGGTTCTCGGGCTTGCCCGGATCCGGGTGGTGGTTGGGGAAGTTGCCGTCGACTTCGCAGAACAGTGGGATCACCTCACAGTTCAACGCTTCGATCAGTTGCGGAGCGACCACGCCGGCCGCGCCGTTGCCGCAGTCGACAACCACCTTCAGGCGCTTGGCCAGTTTCACATCGGCGACGATCTGCTGGAAGTAGCGCTCAAGGATCTCGACCTTTTCCACGCGGCCATCGCCACGGGTCAGGTCATTGGTCTTCAGGCGGGTCAGCAGGGCCTGGATCTGTTCATTGGCCAGGGTGTCGCCGGCGATGACGATCTTGAAACCGTTGTAGTCCGACGGGTTGTGGCTGCCGGTGAGCATCACGCCCGACTTGCCGGCCAGCACATTGGCGGCGTAGTACAGCGCCGGGGTCGGCACCAGGCCGACGTCGCTGACCTGGCAACCGGCCTCGACCAGGCCCTTGATCAGTTGCTCGACCAGCATCGGGCCGGACAGGCGACCGTCGCGGCCGACCGAGATCTGCGGTTCGCCCTGGGCGAGGGTCTGGGCGCCAATGGCGCGGCCGATCCAGTAAGCGGTCTCGGCATGCAGGGTCTTGCCGACCACGCCACGGATGTCATAGGCGCGGAAGATACTGTCGGGCAGTGCGGGGACCAGCTGGGCCATGTCGTTCATCTCTGGGGACTCCAAGTATTCAAAGGCTTCTGGGCAGGCACAAACTGAACGCTTGGACGGTGGTTTCGCCGCAGAGTTCGCCATCCATGGCCCGAACGGTCTGTCGTCGGCTCAGCGGGTGCCCGAATGGCCGAAGCCGCCGGCGCCACGCTGGGTTTCGTCGAACTGCTCGACGATATCGAAGTGCGCCTGCACCACCGGCACCAGGATCAGCTGCGCGATGCGCTCGCCGACGGTGATGGTGAACGGCGTGCTGCCGCGGTTCCAGCAGGACACCATCAGCTCGCCCTGGTAGTCGGAGTCGATCAGGCCGACCAGGTTGCCCAGTACGATGCCGTGCTTATGGCCCAGGCCTGAGCGCGGCAGGATCATGGCCGCCAGGCCCGGGTCGCCGATGTACACCGACAGGCCGGTGGGGATCAGCAGGGTCTGGCCTGGCTCGAGGACGGTGTCTTCTTTGAGCAGGGCGCGCAGGTCGAGGCCTGCCGAGCCTGGAGTGGCGTACTGCGGCAGGGGGAATTCGGTGCCCAGGCGAGGGTCGAGGATCTTGGCTTGAAGAGCGTGCATGTAACTTATTGAACCTGGTTGAGCCGTTCGGCGATGAAGGCGACCAGCTGACGGGCAATCTTGCCTTTGCTGGTCTGCGCGAAGAGGGTTTGATGCTGCTGCCGGTCTATCACGGTCAGGGCGTTTTCCTCGCTGTTGAAGCCGATGCTGGGGTTGGCCACATCATTGGCGACGATCAGGTCGAGGTTCTTGTCCTTGAGCTTGCGCGTGGCGTAGTCGAGCAGGTGCTCGGTCTCGGCGGCGAAACCGACGCTGAACGGGCGATCGGCGCGGCCGGCAATGGTCGCAAGGATATCGGGATTGCGCACCATCTGCAGCAGCATGCCGTCGCCGGTAGTGGGATCTTTCTTAAGCTTCTGTGAGGCGACGACCTCAGGGCGGTAGTCCGCGACCGCAGCCGAGGCGATGAACAGGTCGCAAGGCATGGCAGCTTCGCAGGCCGCGAGCATGTCCCGCGCGCTCACCACGTCGATACGGCTGACCCGGTCGGGGGTCTGCAGGTGCACAGGTCCGGTGACGAGGGTCACCCGGGCCCCGGCTTCGGCGGCAGCCTCGGCCAGGGCGAAGCCCATCTTCCCTGAACTATGGTTGGTGATGTAACGCACCGGGTCGATGTTCTCTTGCGTAGGGCCGGCGGTGATCAGCACGTGCTTGCCGGTCAGGGCCTGGCGCTTGAAGCTTTCGGCGGCGCACCAGGCCAGGTCGGTGGCTTCGAGCATGCGGCCCAGGCCCACGTCGCCACAGGCCTGGCTGCCGGAGGCCGGGCCGAATACCTGGATGCCGCGGCTTTTCAGCAGCTCGAGGTTGGCCTGGGTCGCCGGGTCGCGCCACATGGCCTGGTTCATCGCCGGGGCGACGGCGACGGTGGCGTCGGTAGCCAGTACCAGGGTGGTCAGCAGGTCGTCGGCCATGCCCTGGGCCATGCGTGCCATCAGGTCGGCGGTGGCCGGGGCGATCAGCACCAGGTCGGCCCATTTGGCGAGCTCGATATGGCCCATGGCCGCTTCGGCCGCAGGGTCGAGCAGGTCCAGATGGACCGGGTGGCCGGACAGCGCCTGCAGCGTGAGCGGGGTGATGAACTCGGCGCCACCACGGGTCATGACCACGCGCACCTGCGCGCCGTGTTCCAAGAGTCGGCGAATCAGCTCGGCGCTCTTGTAGGCGGCGATGCCGCCACCCACGCCGAGAACGATGCGCTTGCGATACAACCGCTGCATAGGCCTTGCCTTATTCCAGTGAAAGCGGGTGGCGACGACGGCTGCCTGCGGCAGATCGTCGCATTTTCGAAGCGAACTAGATTAACACAGCGTCCAAAGGGGCCGTAGTGGCAGGCGAGGAGGGGAAATGAACATCAGGGAGTGGCCGGCTGAAGAACGGCCGAGGGAGAAGTTGTTGCAGCGCGGGTCTGGCAGCCTTTCCGATGCAGAACTGCTGGCAGTATTTCTCGGCTCCGGCGTGAAAGGGCGCAACGTGCTGGAGCTGGCGCGCGGGCTCTTGCTGAAATTCGGCGGCTTGCGTCAGGTGCTCGAGGCTGATCGACAGGCGTTTCTTGGCGAACTGGGGCTGGGGCCAGTGAGGTACAGCCAGTTGCAGGCCTTGCTTGAAATCGGGCGCAGGAACCTGGCGACGTCCATCGAGCGCGAGTCGGTCATGGACAGCCCGCTGGCTGTGCGGCGTTACCTGAAGGCGATGCTGCGGCATGAGGCCAGCGAGGTGTTCGGTTGTCTGTTCCTGGACACCAAGCACAGGCCGCTGGCGTTCGAGATCCTGTTCCGCGGCACGATCGACCGGGCGAGCATCTATCCGCGCGAAGTGGTGCGACGGGCTTTGCTGCACAACGCTGCGGCCTTGATCCTCTGTCACAACCATCCGTCGGGCAATTGCGAGCCAAGTCAGGATGATGTGCACCTGACGCTTGTTTTGAAACGATCGCTGGCATTGATCGATGTGAGGGTGCTGGACCACGTCATCGTGGGTGATGGCGAGCCGTTGTCGATGGTCGAGCATGGATGGCTGGCCGGTTAGGCAGCGCGGGGCAAGCTCGCGTTCACAATGACTGTGGGCTTGCCTCGATTGGGCGTCAGCGGTTGACTGAGACCTTGCTGAAATCCTGCCGCCCGAACGGGCTCACCTGGTAACCCTGTACGTCCTGGCGCAGCAGCGCGGCCGCAGTCGGATGCGCCAGCGGCAGCCACAGCGCCTGCTGCTGAATCAGCGTCTGAGCCTGCTGGTACAGGCGGCTGCGCACGCTCTGGTCGTTGGTGGTGCGTCCGGCGTTGATCAGCTGGTCCAGGCGGTTGTCGCAGAACCGGGCGAAGTTGGTCCCGGACTTGACCGCGGCGCAGGCAAACTGCGGGCTGAGGAAGTTGTCCGGATCGCCGTTGTCACCCGCCCAGCCCATGAACAGCAGGTCGTGCTCGCCGGCCTTGGCGCGGCGGATCAGCTCGCCCCACTCGATGGTGCGGATCTCGGCCTTGATGCCGATTTTCGCAAGGTCGGCCTGCAGCATCTGTGCGCCCAGGCTGGGGTTGGGGTTGAGCAGACTGCCCGACGGGCGGGTCCAGATAGTGGTCTCGAAACCCTTGGCCAGGCCGGCCTTGGCCAGCAGTGCCTTGGCTTTCTTGTGATCGAGCGTGTAGCCGGACAAGTCCTTGGCATAGCTCCAGGTATTCGGCGGATAGGGACCGTTGGCGGCAGTGGCGGTATCTTCGAACACGGCCTTGAGGTAGGCCGGCTTGTCGAAGGCCAGGTTGATGGCCTGGCGCACTTCAGGCTTGTCCAGTGGCGGGTGCTGGCTGTTGATGGCGACGAAGGCGGTCATGAATGCCGGGGTGGTGGCGACCTTGAGGTTGCCGTCCTTGCCGGCCTCGGCGATGTCCAGCGGCTTGGGCGACAGGGCCACCTGGCATTCGCCGCGCCTGATCTTTTGCAGGCGGACGTTGGCGTCCGGGGTGATGGCGTAGATCAGCGGGTCGATCGACGGCTTGCCGGCGAAATAGTCAGGGTTGGCGCGGTAGCGCACCACGGCGTCTTTCTGGAAACGCTGGAAGACGAACGGGCCGGTGCCCACTGGCTGGTTGTTGAGTTTCTCGGGAGTGCCGGCCTTGAGCAGCTTGTCGGCATATTCGGCGGAGTAGATCGAGGCAAAGCCCATGCTCAGGGTGGCCAGGAAAGTGGCGTCGGCGTGGGTCAGGGTGAAGCGCACGGTGTGCGGCTCGGGTGCGTCGATGGCCTTGATCAGGCTGCCCAGTTGCAGAGATTGGGCATGCGGGTAGCCGCCCGGGGCGGTCTTGTGCCAGGCGTGGGCCGGGTAGAGCATGCGTTGGAAGCTGAACAGCACGTCGTCGGCGTCCAGTTCGCGGGTCGGCTTGAAGTAAGCGGTGGTGTGAAACTTCACGTCCGGGCGCAGCTTGAAGTCGTAGACCAGGCCGTCAGGCGACACCGTCCAGCTTTGCGCCAGGCTCGGCACCACCTTGCCCTCGGCGGCGTCGAACTCGACCAGGCGGTTCATCAGCACGTCGGCCGAGGCGTTGGTGGTGGTCAGCGAGTTGTACTGCACCACGTCGAAGCCTTCGGGGCTGGCTTCGGTGCACACCGACAGCGCTGCGGCCTGGGCAAAGCCCGCGGCGCACAGGGTGGTGAACAGGAGGGAAAGGGCGGCGGCACGCATGGTGACTCCTTGGCTGGTCGGTGGCCCATCTGCCGGTGCAGTCTGGAAAATTGAGGAAATGTCCTACCCTAGTGCGGGCATGGGCAAATGACCACACCCTTTCGCATTAATTCGGCGACGGGCGGTCGACAGCTTGCCGCCCCAGTCGTTATGCTGCCCAGGCGCGCTCGGCCCGACCGGAACTCTCATATTCTGTTGTTGTGGCGGAGTCTTTCTGGTATAAAGCAGCGCTCTTTTCTAGGGGCTCGGTCTGTCGCGTAAGCGCACCCGGCCGATAAGACCCCCAGGAACACGGCGCCTTGGCGCCATTGACTGAGAGATTAAGCGGCCAACCCATGCCGGGTTGGGCATGTGGTTTTAGAGGGCTGAGGCATGTCGAGAGTCTGTCAAGTTACCGGTAAGGGTCCGGTAACTGGGAACAATATTTCCCACGCAAACAACAAAACCCGTCGTCGTTTCCTGCCGAACCTGCAGCACCACCGTTTCTGGGTTGAATCCGAGAAGCGCTTCGTGCGTCTGCGCGTTTCCGCCAAAGGCATGCGTATCATCGACAAGCGCGGCATCGATGCCGTTCTGGTCGACATCCGTCGCGCTGGCGCCAAGGTTTAAAGGAGAACATCATGCGTGAATTGATCCGTCTGGTTTCGAGTGCCGGTACCGGCCACTTCTACACCACCGACAAGAACAAGCGCACCACTCCGGACAAGATCGAGATCAAGAAGTACGATCCGGTCGTCCGCAAGCACGTGGTGTACAAGGAAGCCAAGATCAAGTAATTGATCGGCAACCTGAAAAAACCCGCAACCGCAAGGTGGCGGGTTTTTTTATGTCTCCAGCAAAGTCATCGCGGGGCCTGCACAAAGCCGGGTCCCGCGATCGGTTCATTTCTGCTCGAACATCACATAGATCTTGCGGCACGGCTCCAGCACTTCCCAGGTGCCCTTGAAGCCTGCGGGGATCACAAAGCGATCGCCGGCACGCAAGGTCTTGGCGCCACCGTCCTGGTCGCGCAGCACCGACACACCCTGGACGATCTCGCAGTACTCGTGCTCGGTGTAGTTCACCGTCCACTGGCCCACCTCGCCCTCCCAGACGCCCGCGGCGAATTGCCCGCACGGGCTGGCGTAGTGGTTATAGACAGCCTGGTCAGGCTCGCCCTTGAGGATTTTCTCCGCCGCCGGGCGGTAGCGTTCGGCTTCGGTCAGAACCTGGGCAAAGTCGACGATGCTGGTGATACTCATGGTGGTTACCCTGTTGTTGTTTAATAAAATGAACATCAGTAGGCATTTGAGCCGTTGGTGTCAAATATATTGATAGTTTCCCCGCCCTGGTTTAGGGTGGCAGGTGCCCGTGTGCGTCATCACCCGGCCAGAATTTCTGACAGCGCCCGTGAGTCCTCAGTGCGGCGTTGCACCTTAACAAGAGAGGAGTTTCCTATGACCACCCTGACTCGTGCGGACTGGGAACAGCGTGCCCAGCAACTGAAGATCGAAGGTCGCGCCTTCATCAACGGCGAATACACCGATGCCGCATCCGGTGAAACCTTCGACTGCCTGAGCCCGGTGGACGGACGCTTCCTGGCCAAGGTCGCCAGCTGCGACCTGGCCGACGCCAACCGCGCTGTCGACAACGCCCGCGCCGTGTTCGAATCCGGCGCCTGGTCGCGCCTGGCCCCGGCCAAGCGCAAGGCCAAGCTGATCCGCTTCGCCGACTTGCTGCGCAAGAACGTCGAGGAACTGGCCCTGCTCGAAACCCTCGACATGGGCAAGCCGATCGGTGACTCCTCCACCATCGACATTCCGGGCGCGGCGCAGGCCATCCACTGGACTGCCGAAGCCATCGACAAAGTCTACGACGAAGTCGCGCCGACCCCGCACGACCAGCTCGGCCTGGTGACCCGCGAGCCAGTGGGTGTGGTCGGTGCCATCGTACCGTGGAACTTCCCTTTGCTGATGGCATGCTGGAAGCTGGGCCCTGCCTTGGCCACCGGTAACTCCATCGTGCTCAAACCGTCCGAAAAGTCGCCGCTGACCGCGATCCGCATCGCCCAGCTGGCCATCGAGGCCGGTATTCCGGCTGGCGTGCTGAATGTGCTGCCAGGCTACGGCCACACCGTGGGCAAGGCCCTGGCCCTGCACATGGACGTCGACACCCTGGTGTTCACCGGTTCGACCAAGATCGCCAAGCAGCTGATGGTCTATGCCGGTGAGTCGAACATGAAGCGTGTCTGGCTGGAAGCCGGTGGCAAGAGCCCGAACATCGTCTTCGCCGACGCCCCTGACCTGCAGGCCGCCGCCGAGGCTGCCGCCAGCGCCATTGCCTTCAACCAGGGCGAAGTCTGCACCGCAGGTTCCCGCCTGTTGGTCGAGCGCTCGATCAAGGACAAGTTCCTGCCCATGGTGGTCGAGGCCCTCAAGGCCTGGAAACCGGGCAACCCGCTGGACCCGGCGACCACCGTCGGCGCGCTGGTCGACACCCAGCAGATGAACACCGTGCTGTCCTACATCGAGGCCGGCCATCAGGATGGCGCCAAGCTGCTGGCCGGTGGCAAGCGTACCCTCGAGGAGAGCGGCGGCACCTACGTCGAGCCGACCATCTTCGACGGCGTGACCAACGCCATGAAGATCGCCAAGGAAGAGATCTTCGGCCCGGTACTGTCGGTGATCACCTTCGATACCGCCGAAGAGGCCGTGGCCATCGCCAACGACACGCCATATGGCCTGGCGGCAGGCATCTGGACCTCGGACATCTCCAAGGCACACAAGACTGCTCGCGCCGTGCGCGCCGGTAGTGTCTGGGTCAACCAGTACGACGGTGGCGACATGACCGCGCCGTTCGGTGGCTTCAAGCAGTCGGGCAACGGCCGTGACAAGTCGCTGCACGCGCTGGAGAAGTACACCGAGCTGAAGGCGACCTGGATCAAGCTGTGATTCAGTAACGTCTCATCGCGGTACTCGTGGGAGCGGGCTTGCCCCGCGATGAGCCGCAGACAGCCGGGCCGGTTCACGCCGTCCCGGCTTTGTCGTCTCTGTCATACACGATTTGCGCTGAAAGGGGGCTGTGATGCGTTGGGGAACCTACTTTGCCGTCCTGGCGTCGGTGCTCAGTGTCGGGCTTGCGCTCGGCGTGAGCATGCCGCTGGTCTCCCTGCGCCTGGAGGGCTGGGGCTACGGTGGGTTCGCCATCGGTGTGATGGCGGCGATGCCGGCCCTCGGAGTATTGGTCGGTGCCAGCCTGGCCAGCCGCCTTGCCGGCTGGGTCGGCGTGCCCATGGCCATGCGCCTGTGCCTGTGGGGTGGGGCGCTGTCGATCGGCCTGGTGGCGGTGCTGCCCAGCTATGCCCTGTGGCTGGTGCTGCGTTTGATGATCGGTATGTCGCTGACGGTGGTGTTCATCCTTGGTGAGAGCTGGATCAACCAGTTGGTGGTCGAACAGTGGCGTGGCCGATTGGTGGCGCTGTATGGCAGCAGCTATGCGCTGAGCCAGTTGGCCGGGCCGCTGGTGCTGGGTTTTCTGGGTTCGGACGACGATTTCGGTTTCTGGGCCGCGACCGGGTTATTGCTGGTCGCGCCGCTGATCCTGCTGGGGCGCGGCGGTGCACCGACCACCGAGGCGTGCAGCGTCACCTTCGCCGACCTGTTCGGCTTCTGTCGGCGTCTGCCGGTGATCGCCTGGGCCATCGCGCTGTTCGCGGCATTCGAGGCGATGATCCTGACGTTGCTGCCGGTGTACTGCCTGCAGCAAGGGTTCACCACGGAGGTGGCGTTGTTCATGGTCAGCACCGTGGTGGTGGGTGATGCGGTGTTGCAATTGCCGATTGGCGCCTTGGCCGACCGCATGTCGCGGCGCACGTTGTTCAGCGGTTGTGCACTGACCTTGATGGTGTCCAGCCTGGCGATTCCCCTGCTGTTGCACACACCGGTGATCTGGCCGCTGTGGGTGCTGTTCGGTGCCAGTGCGGGTGGGTTGTTCACCTTGTCGCTGGTGCTGATCGGCGAGCGCTACCGGGATGACGAACTGGTGCGGGCCAATGCCCATGTGGCGCAGCTGTGGGGTATCGGTTGCCTGCTCGGACCTTTGCTGGCCGGGGCGGGAAGCCAGTGGATCAGCGGGCATGCGCTGCCGTTGCTGATGGCAGTGGGCGCGGCGGGGTTGGTGCTGCTGACGCGGCGGCGAGATGCCTTTGAGCCGGCGTCTGCCTGACCGATTGCAATCGCGGGCTTGCCCGCGCTGCGTTCTACAACATCTTCTCCAACCCGACCGCCTTGCTGATCCAGGCATTGAAGCGTCGCCATATCCCCCCGGGCTCGGTCACCAACATGTGCCGCTGGCCGTTGTCCTCGGTCGCCCAGACCATCCTTCCGTCCACCAGCTTCACCTGGTAACTCAGCGCTGGAGCCATGCCTTGTAGCGCCAGTTCGCGGGTGTACTCGGCCAGCTCAGGGCTGTCCACCATCACGCCTACTTCGGTGTTCCACAGCACGGAACGCGGGTCGAAGTTGAACGAGCCGATGAAGGTCTTGCTTCGGTCGAACACCATCGCCTTGCTGTGCAGGCTCGAATCGGAGCTGCCGTGGAAACCCAGCCGTGGTCGTGGATCGCCGGGCTGGCGGCGCAACTCGTACAGCTGCACACCATGCTCCAGCAAGGCCCGGCGATAAGGCGCATAGCCGCCATGGACCGCTGGTACGTCGGTCGCTTCCAGCGAGTTGGTCAGGAGCTTGACCGAGGTGCCGGCGTCGGCGCGACTGGTCAGGTACAGCAGGCCAGGCTCGCCGGGTACGAAGTAGGCGGACACCAGGATCAATTCCTTGTGCACGCGGTTGAGGTCGGGGGCCAGTTGCTGGGTCATCAGCAGTTGCGGATCCGGTTCGCCATCTGCCAGGACTTTGCTCGGCGCGTCCCACAAAGCCTGGCTGTGGGCCCAGATCAGCTCATTGCGCCACACATCCAGGCGCGGCTGCGACTGATAGGCCATCAAGCGGTCGTACAGGGCCTTGCGCTTGGTCCGTGCTTCGGCCAGGGACACCTCCAGGCGCTGACGGCTGCTGAACAGGTCGTCGGCGTCGGGCTGGCGCCAGAGGAAGTCGCCGATCGGAAGGCTCAAGGCGCTGTTCCAGTACTGGTCGAAGCTGTGTCCGAGTTGTTCGGCCACAGGCCCCACGCCCAGCAGGTCGATGTCGGTGAAGTTGAGGTTGGGTTCGGCGTCGAAGTACTCGTCGCCCAGGTTGCGGCCGCCGACTATGGCCATGCTGTTGTCCACCAGGAACAGCTTGTTGTGCATGCGCCGATGCTGGCGTGACAGGTTGAACAGCCGGCCGACGGCCCGGGTGGCACCGGTACTGCGTCCCAGGTGCAGCGGGTTGAACACTCGGATGTGAATGTTCGGATGGGCGGCGAGGGTGCCCATGAGGCTGTCGAGACCATCGCTGGTGGTGTCGTCGAGCAGGATGCGCACACGTACGCCGCGGTCGGCGGCGCGCAGCAGTTCATGGACCAGGGCGCGGGTGCTGAGACCATCGTGGACGATGTAGTACTGCAGGTCGATGCTTGCCTGGGCGTTGCGGATCAGCTCCGCGCGGGCGCGGAATGCCTCGTTGCTGTTAGGCAGCAGGCGAAAGCCCGAGCGTCCCTCGTAGGGCGCGGCCTGGCGCTGCACCGAGCGGCCGAACGCCGAGTCGGCCGCCGGCAGCGCCTGGCTGACTTCACGTGGTGTACCGACACTGGCGCAGCCCGACAGGCCGAGCAGCAGCACCAGCAGCAGGGCATGCTGGAGTCTCAAGGGTGGATCGTCCTGTGCGGCAAGGGCTTATGAGGTTGGACCGTGGCAGGCGGCGCAAAGTTACCCGCCAGGATGTTCGGCATCCAGTAGACGAAGGGCGGTTTCACCGACCTTGCGCACGGCGGCTTCGATCTGCGCCGTGGGCCGGGCGGCGAAGTTCATGCGCAGGCAGTTACGGTACTTGCCCGAGGCCGAGAAGATGCTGCCCACGGCGATCTGCACGCCTTGCTCCAGTAAAGCGCGGTTCAGGCGCAGCGTATCGAAACTTTCCGGCAGCTCAACCCACAGCATGAAGCCACCTTGCGGGCGGCTGGCCCGGGTGCCTGTCGGGAAGAAGCGGGTCACCCAGTCGCACATCTGGTCGCGGCCGCGCTGGTACTGGCTGCGCATGCGCCGCAGGTGCGGCTGGTAGTGACCTTCGGCGATGAAGTCGGCGATCGCCAGTTGCGGCTGGCAAGCGGTACTGCCGGTGCTGATGTACTTCATGTGCAGCACCCGTTCCAGGTAGCGCCCCGGAGCAACCCAGCCAACCCGCAGGCCTGGCGCCAGGGTCTTGGAGAACGAGCTGCAGAGCAGTACGCGGCCATCGTCGTCGAACGACTTGATGGTGCGCGGGCGCGGGTAGGTGTAGGCCAGGTCGCCATACACATCGTCTTCGAGGATTGCCACATCGTAGCGTTGGGCGAGTGTCAGCAGCGCCTTCTTGCGCGCCTCGGGCATGATGTAACCCATGGGGTTGTTGCAGTTGGGGGTGATCTGGATGAGCTTGATCGGCCATTGCTCGAGGGCCAGTTCGAGGGCTTCCAGGCTGATGCCGGTGATGGGGTCGGTGGGGATTTCCAGGGCCTTCATGCCCAGGCCCTTCAGCGTCTGCATGGCGCCGTGGAAGCTGGGTGAATCGACCGCGACGATGTCACCGGGTTCGCATACAGCGCGAATACTGCACGACAGCGCCTCGTGGCAGCCGGTGGTCACCACCAGGTCGGTCGGGCCCAGGCGGCAGCCGGAGTCGAGCATCAGCCGGGCGATCTGCTCGCGCAGCAGGGCGTTGCCGTGGATGTTGTCATAGTACAGGCCGGGCATGTCCATGCGCCGGCTAATCTGCGCCAAACTGCGCAGCAGTGGCTTGAGCGTGGGACTGTCGACGTCGGGCATGCCGCGGCCGAGCTGAATCACTTCCGGGCGCGGGGTGGCGCGCACCAGCTCCAGCACTTGTTCCCACTGGGAGATATCCACAGGACGCTGGGCTGGGCGGCTGATGGCTGGCAGGGCTGGTAGCTGGCGGTCCTCGGCGACGAAGTAGCCGGACTTGGGGCGCGGCGAGACCAGGCCGTTGTCCTCCAAAAGGCGGTAAGCCTGCTGAACGGTGCTCAGGCTGACGCCATGCTCCACGCTCAGGGCGCGCACTGACGGCAGGCGCTGGCCGGGGCGATACAGGCCCTGCTCGATGCGTGAGCCGAGCAGTTCGGCGAGGTTGAAATAGAGGGTCACTGCATACTCCTGCTCAGCTGATGACCAAGGACCGGTACAGATAGGCGAAAAATACTGCATGCAGCCCTATTTGCGCCAATTCTGTATGGGAATAATAAGTCGATTTTGGCTCTGTATTGGTAGGAGGTGTACCCGCATGCTGTCTCCACGTCAGGTACTGAACGGAGGACGTGGTGATGGGTGGCATGAGCGATGTGCGCTTGCAACTGTTGGCCAGTGAACTGGAGTCGGAGCAGCGTCCCCGGGTCTTCAGCGCGCCCCAAGGCATGGGTCGTTGGAGCCTGATGCTGCATCGCTGGCGCACCCGCAGGGCCCTGTTGCAGTTGGAGGATTACCAACTGCGCGATATCGGCATCAGCTGGGAGCAGGCTCGGCATGAGGCGAGCAAGCCCTTCTGGCGTGACTAAGCGAGCTCTTTGAGTCGATACCAGAGCATCCCCAGTGCCAGCAGCGGCGAACGCAGCAGTTTGCCGCCGGGGAAGGTGGTATGCGGGACCTTGGCGAATAGATCGAAGCGCCCGCTCTGCTGGCCACTGATGGCCTCGCCGAGCAGGCGTCCGGCGAGGTGAGTGGCGTTGAGCCCGTGGCCCGAATAAGCCTGGGCGTAGTAGACGTTGGGCTGGCTGGCCAAGCGGCCGATCTGCGGCAGGCGGTTGGCACCGATGCCGATCATGCCGCCCCATTGGTAATCAATGCGCACATCGGCCAGTTGCGGGAACACCTTGAGCATTTTCGGGCGCATGTAGGCGGCGATGTCCTGCGGGTCGCGCCCGGAATAGTGGCAGGCGCCGCCGAACAGCAGGCGTTTGTCGGCAGAGAGGCGATAGTAATCCAGCGCCACGCGCTGGTCGCATACCGCCATGTTCTGCGGCAGCAACTGGCGGGCGCATTCCTCACCCAAGGGTTCGGTGGCGATGATGTAGCTGCCGGCGGGCAGCACCTTGCCGCCCAGTTCGTGGTTGAGGTCGTTGTGGTAGGCGTTGCAGCACAGCACCAGCGTCTTGGCGCGCACCCGGCCTTGGGCGGTATGCACCTTCACTTCCGGGCCGTACTCGATGCGGGTCACTTCCGACTGCTCGTACAAGCCGACACCCAGGCGCCTGGCCACGGCGGCTTCGCCCAGCGCCAGGTTGAGTGGATGCAGGTGACCCGAACCCATGTCGATCAGGCCGCCAACATAGCGATCAGAACCTACTACTGAGTGCATCTCGCCGGGCTGCACCAGATGCAGTTCGTGACGATAACCCAGGCTGCGCAGTTCCTCGGCGTCCTCGGCGAAGCCTTCTAGTTCGGCGGGCTTGTTGGCCAGGTCGCAGTAGCCCCAGGTCAGGTCGCAGTCGATGCCATGGCGCTCGACGCGCTCGCGGACGATTTCCACCGCTTCCAGGCCCATCAGCTTCATGCTGCGCACGCCTTCCTCACCGATCACCGGGAGAAACTGTTCCAGGCCGTGGCCGACGCCCCGGATGAGCTGGCCACCGTTGCGGCCGCTGGCGCCCCAGCCGAGCTTGCGTGCTTCCAGGAGGATCACCGACAGGCCGCGTTCGACCAGTTCGATGGCGGTGTTCAGGCCCGAGTAGCCACCGCCGACAATGCACACGTCGGCACTGTGCTCGCCTTGCAGGAACGGGTAGTCGGGGTGTGGCGCGCTGCTGGCGGCGTAGTAGGAGGCGGCGTGTTGCGCGCTGTGGACCATGTGTCGTTTCCTGGGTGCAAGGCGAAAAGGCGAGGATAGGCAACCGGCCAATCGCGGGGCAAGTCGCATCGGCGCACCGCCGCTCCCACGATGATTCCTGCGATTGCCTTATAATCCAGCACACATGTCCCAGATGCGCCGTTTATGTCCTGCAACCGCCACAAGATCCATTTCCTGCGCGAGCTCATCCCCTCGTTCGAGTGCGAGCCCGGCTGCCATGACTGCTGTGGCCCGGTCACCACCTCGGCCGAGGAAATGGCCCGCCTGCCGCGCAAGACCCAGACCGAGCAGGAAGCCGCGCTGGAGCGCCTGGACTGTGTGCACCTGGGCCCGAACGGCTGCACCGTATATGAAGAGCGCCCGATGATCTGCCGCCTGTTCGGCACCACGCCGCGGCTGGCCTGCCCCAGGGGGCGGGGCCCGGAGCAGCCGATCGACCCGGCGGCCGAGCAGCTGGTTCACACCTATATCGCCAGTACCCGCCAGGTGCTGGTGTAAGGCTTCAGTCCGGAATCGGCAGGCACAGGCTCTCTTTCACTTCTTCCATCACGATGTAGCTCTTCGACTCGCGCACATGGGGCAGCTTGAGCAGGATGTCGCCGAGCAGCTTGCGATACGACGCCATCTCCGAGATCCGCGCCTTCACCAGGTAGTCGAAATCCCCGGATACCAGGTGGCATTCCAGTACATGGGGCAGCTTGAGCACGGCGCGGCGGAACTCCTCGAAGGTGTCGCCGGACTTGTAGTCCAGGCTGATCTCGACGAACACCAGCAAGCTGCCCTTCAGGTGCTGCGGGTTGAGCCGGGCGTTGTAGCCCATGATGATCCCCTCGCGTTCCAGGCGCCGCACCCGTTCGGTGCAGGGGGTGGTGGACAGCCCGACCTTCTCGCCCAGTTCGGTGAAGGAGATACGCCCGTCATTCTGCAGAATCCGCAGGATGTTGCGGTCGATCTTGTCCAGTTCACGCTTGCTCTGGTGCTGGGTTCTCATAGGGGATGCCCCTCCGTGAAAGGCCATTTTGCCGAGAATTCTCGCCAAATATAGCTGCTTATATAGTGAATAGCACTGGTCGGAGATTCTTATACTGCGCGCATCCATGCCATTTCAACAAAAGACTGCGGCAAGCCGCGTGCGAGGGATACAACAATGCGAGTTCTGGTACTTGGTAGCGGTGTGATCGGTACCGCCAGTGCCTACTATCTGGCCCGGCAAGGTTTCGAGGTGACGGTGGTCGATCGCCAGCCGGCGGTGGCCATGGAAACCAGCTTCGCCAACGCAGGCCAGATCTCGCCCGGCTATGCCTCGCCCTGGGCCGCACCGGGCGTGCCGCTGAAAGCCATCAAGTGGCTGCTGGAACGCCACGCGCCCCTGGCCATCAAGCTGACCGGCGACGTCGACCAGTACCTGTGGATGGCGCAGATGCTGCGCAACTGCACCGCCAGCCGTTATGCGGTGAACAAGGAGCGCATGGTGCGCCTGTCCGAGTACAGCCGCGATTGCCTCGACGAGCTGCGCGCCGAAACCGGCATCGCCTACGAAAGCCGCAGCCTGGGAACCACCCAGCTGTTCCGCACCCAGGCGCAGCTGGACGCCGCGGCCAAGGACATCGCAGTGCTGGAGCAGTCCGGTGTACCGTACGAGCTGCTCGACCGTGACGGCATTGCCCGGGTCGAACCGGCCCTGGAGAGCGTGAAGGGTATCCTCGCTGGCGCCCTGCGCCTGCCCAACGACCAGACTGGCGACTGCCAGATGTTCACCACCAAGCTCGCCGAGATGGCCATCAAGCTGGGTGTCGAGTTCCGCTTCGGCCAGGACATCCAGCGCCTGGACTTCGCCGGTGACCGCATCAACGGCGTCTGGATCGACGGCAAGCTGGAAACCGCCGACCGCTACGTGCTGGCGCTGGGCAGCTACTCGCCGCAGCTGCTCAAGCCGCTGGGCATCAAGGCACCGGTCTACCCGCTCAAGGGCTACTCGCTGACCGTGCCGATCACCAATGGTGACATGGCGCCGACTTCGACCATCCTGGACGAGACCTACAAGGTCGCCATCACCCGTTTCGACAACCGCATCCGTGTCGGCGGCATGGCCGAGATCGCCGGTTTTGACCTTTCGCTGAACCCGCGTCGACGCGAAACGCTGGAGATGATCGTCAACGACCTTTATCCTCGCGGCGGCGACCTGAGCCAGGCGAGCTTCTGGACCGGCCTGCGCCCGGCCACTCCGGATGGCACCCCGATCGTCGGGGCGACCAAGTTCCGTAACCTGTTCCTCAACACCGGTCACGGCACCCTGGGCTGGACCATGGCCTGCGGTTCCGGTCGCCTGCTGGCCGACCTGATTGCGCGCAAGAAGCCGCAGATCAGTGCCGAAGGCCTGGACATCTCGCGTTATGGCAACAGCCGCGAGATCGCCAAGCACGGCCAGCCGGCACCTGCGCACCAGTAAGGGCTGCCCGCTTCATCGCGAGGCAAGTCGCATCGGCGCACCGTCGCTCCCACGAACACTGTAGCGTTGCGGTGGGAGCGAGCTTGCCTCGCGATGTGAAGTGAAAACGATTGACCTGTTCCCTCACCCCGGCGCGGTGGGTACCTACCCCCACTTGCCGCGCCGGGGCTTTATCGATAACCAGAACTGCCAGAAGGCTGCCGCCATGCGTCCCGCCCGTGCCCTGATCGACCTCCAAGCCCTTCGACACAACTACCGCCTGGCCCGTGAGCTGACCGGCGCCAAGGCCCTGGCCGTGGTCAAGGCCGATGCCTATGGCCATGGCGCGGTGCGTTGCGCACTGGCGCTCGAAACCGAGGCCGACGGTTTTGCCGTAGCCTGCATCGAGGAGGCCCTGGAGCTGCGCGCGGCGGGCATCAAGGCACCGGTACTATTGCTCGAAGGTTTCTTCGAGGCCAGCGAGCTGGCGCTGATCGCCGAACATGATCTGTGGTGCGTGGTGCATTCGCCATGGCAGTTGGAAGCGATCGAGAAGACCTCGGTGCACAAGCCGCTGACCGTCTGGTTGAAGATGGACACCGGCATGCACCGTGTCGGCGTGCACCCCAAGGACTACGCCGACGCCTACCAGCGCCTGCTGGCCAGCGGCAAGGTCTCGCGCATCGTACTGATGAGCCACTTCGCCCGCGCCGACGAGCTCGACGCCGCCGCTACCGCACAGCAGGTCGCCGTGTTCGAGGCCGCCCGCCAGGGGCTGGCCGCCGAGTGCAGCCTGCGCAACTCGCCGGCCGTGCTGGGCTGGCCGAGCATCAAGAGCGACTGGGTGCGTCCGGGCATCATGCTCTACGGCGCCACGCCGTTCGAAGTGGAGCAGGCCGAGGCTGCTCGTCTGCAGCCAGTGATGACCCTGCAATCACGCATCATCAGCGTGCGCGAGCTGCCCGCCGGCGAGCCTGTGGGCTATGGCGCCAAGTTCGTCAGCCCTCGGCCGACGCGGGTCGGCGTGGTCGCCATGGGTTATGCCGACGGCTACCCGCGCCAGGCACCTACTGGCACGCCAGTGGTGGTGGCCGGCAAGCGCACCCAGCTGATTGGCCGCGTGTCGATGGACATGCTCTGCGTCGACCTCACAGACGTGCCCGAGGCCACTATCGGCAGCCCGGTCGAGTTGTGGGGCAAGCAAGTGCTGGCCAGCGACGTGGCCATGCAGGCCGGGACCATTCCGTACCAGATCTTCTGCAATCTCAAGCGCGTGCCGCTGGACTATATCGGCGAATAAGGCGCTGAAGCGGACAGGCTGCGGGGCTGTGTGTTGTAAATACTGAACGGCATTGCCATCATATCGTTCACACTCCCCCAACCTCGACCGTTTCTGGAGGCGCAAGCTTTGGACGTCGGTGAACGACTGCAAGCCATCCGCAAGCTCAAGGGCCTGTCCCAGCGCGAACTCGCCAAGCGCGCGGGGGTGACCAACAGCACCATCTCGATGATCGAGAAGAACAGCGTGAGCCCGTCGATCAGCTCCCTGCGCAAAGTGCTCAGCGGTATCCCCATGTCCATGGTCGAGTTCTTCTCAGTGGAACTCGCGCCCGAAAGCCCAACCCAGATCGTCTACAAGGCGCACGAGCTGATCGACATCTCCGATGGCGCGGTGACCATGAAATTGGTCGGCAAATCGCACCCCAATCGCGCCATCGCGTTTCTGACCGAGGTCTACCCGCCGGGCGCCGACACGGGGGCGGAAATGCTCACCCATGATGGCGAAGAGACCGGCATTCTTCTCGAAGGTCGCCTGGAACTGGTGGTCGGCACCGAGATCTTCATCCTCGAGGCCGGTGACAGCTACTACTTCGAAAGCACCCGCCCGCACCGCTTCCGCAACCCGTTCGAGGAGCCGGCCCGGCTGATCAGCGCGGCCACCCCGTCGAACTTTTGATCCAGCGCAGTGCATTGAAGGGTCAATACCCTTTCCCTGAGTGTGGTCGTTTCACGCCTTCCAGGTTCCCGCTATACTTTTCAACGCTCGCAATTCCGTGGCCGCGGGCGTGATTAGCCACCATGAGGGTGTTCGCGTGAACCAAATCAAGAAGATGCTGGCCGTACCAGCAGCCGTATTCGCCCTTTGGGCAATGAGCGCAACCGCTGCAACCAACGACGACATCGCCAAGCGTCTCGAGCCGGTCGGCCAGGTGTGCGTCCAGGGCCAGGAATGCAAGGGCATGGAAGTGGCCGCCAGTGCCGGTGGCGGCGGTGCCAAGACGCCGGACGAGATCATCGCCAAGCATTGCAATGCCTGCCATGGCACCGGCCTGCTGAATGCGCCGAAGATTGGTGACACCGCCGCGTGGAAAGAGCGTGCCGACCACCAGGGCGGCCTTGATGGCATCCTGGCCAAGGCCATCACCGGGATCAACGCCATGCCACCGAAGGGCACCTGCGCCGATTGCTCGGATGATGACCTGAAGGGTGCGATCAAGAAGATGTCCGGGCTGTGAGCCGGACCTGACTTGTATAAAGCCCGCCTCTGATGGCGGGCTTTTGTTTTTGGGCCGGTAGCCCTATTGCGGGGGCGGTGCAGGCAACCAACCCGCTGCGACTTGTGTCCAATCCCTGAACCCACGGATGACTCAGGAGGCCCAGATGTATCGCTGCTCCATCGACCAGGCTGTCGAACAGGCCCTGGCCCGACTGCCCAGCCATATCCACATGGGCCTGCCGCTTGGCCTGGGCAAACCCAACGCCTTCGTCAACGCGCTGTACGCGCGGGTTCGCGATCTTCCCGAGCGCCGGCTGACGATCTACACCGCCCTGTCCCTGGGCCGGCCCGCGCTGGGCGACGGTCTGCAGCGTCGTTTCCTCGAGCCCTTCGTCGAGCGTGTGTTCGCCGACTACGAAGAGCTCACCTATCTGGCCGACCTGCGTGCCGACCGGCTCCCGCCGAACATCCGCGTCGAGCAGTTCTTCATGCAGCCCGGCAGCCTGCTGCACAGCGACACGGCCCAGCAGGCGTACGTCAGCAGCAACTACAGCCACGCCGCCCGCGACATCAACGCCAAGGGTTTGAACCTGATCGCACAACTGGTGGCTTGCACGCCCGAGCGGCCCGATCACCTGAGCCTGGCCTGCAACCCCGACATCACCCTCGACCTGCTGCCGATGATCGCCCGACGCCGCGCTGAGGGCGAGACCATCCTGCTGCTTGGTCAGGTCCATGACCAACTGCCATACATGCCCGGGGACTCCGAGCTGGGCCTGGAACAGTTCGACCTGCTGATCGATCAGCCCGAGCGACGCCGGTTGTTCTCCACGCCAAACATGCCGGTGAACACCCAGGACCATTGCATCGGCCTGCATGCCAGCACTCTGGTGCGCGACGGCGGCACCCTGCAGATCGGCATCGGTGCCATGGGCGATGCGGTGGCGGCGGCGCTGTTGGCGCGCCAGGGCGACAACGAAGGCTATCGTGCGCTGCTCGATGAGCTGGATATCGGCCCATGGCAGGCACTGATCGAGCGGGAAGGAGGGCTGGATACTTTCGCCCAAGGGCTGTATGGCTGCAGCGAAATGTTCGTCAACGGGTTGCTTGCCCTGGCTGAAGCCGGGGTGGTGCGCCGCCCGGCCGATGAGCACGGCGTGCTGATTCATGGCGGCTTCTTCCTTGGCCCACGGGCGTTCTACCAGCGCCTGCGCGAGATGCCGCTGGAGCAGCGCGCACGCTTCGCCATGACCGCCATCAGCTACATCAACGAGCTGTACGGCCAGGAAGAGCGCAAGCGCCGTCAGCGCCGGGATGCGCGCTTCATCAATACGGTATTCGGCATGACCTTGCTGGGTGCCGGTGTCGCCGACCAGCTCGAAGATGGTCGGGTGCTCAGCGGCGTGGGCGGGCAGTACAACTTCGTGGCCCAGGGCCATGCGCTGGAGGGCGGTCGTTCGATCCTGTTGCTGCGTAGCTGGCGCGAGGCCGGTGGCGAGGTGACCTCCAACCTTTACTGGACCTACGGTCACTGCACCATACCTCGGCACTTGCGAGACATCGTGATCACCGAATACGGCATCGCCGACCTGCGCGGGCAGACCGACAGCGAGGTGATCGCGCGGTTGCTGGCGATCAGCGACTCACGTTTTCAGCGCGAGCTGATGGAGCGAGCCAAGGCGGCGGGCAAGCTGGCGAAGGATTTCGTGCTGGATGCGCGCTATGCCGACAACACTCCCGAGCGCCTGGAGGCAACCCGCGCGCGGCATGCGCGATTGTTCCCGGAGTATCCGCTGGGCAGCGATTTCACAGCCGAGGAGCGTGACTTGTTGCGGGCGCTGAATTGGCTCAAGAGCAAGTTCAAGCTGAGCGAGGTGCTGGAACTGGGCAAGGCGGCGCTGGATGCGCCGGCGCCCGAGGCCTATGCAGCGCAGTTGGCGCGCATGGGGCTGGGGGAGCCACAGGGGCTGAAGGAGGAGTTGTACCAGCGGCTGCTGCTGGCGGGCTTGGCGGCGACCTGAAAGATTGCCGGGGCTGCTTTGCAGCCCAATCGCCGGCAAGCCAGCTCCCACAGGAGTACCGCAGGGCTTTGACCTTGTGCGGTACCTGTGGGAGCCGGCTTGCCGGCGATGAGGTCGGTACAGGCTTACTCGATGAAGGTGACCACGCCACCTTCCAGCGACTTCACCCGGGCCAGCGACTCGACGCGGTAGCCCTGGCTGTCCAGCTCGGCGCGGCCGCCCTGGAACGACTTCTCGATGACGATGCCCAGGCCGGCCACGGTGGCGCCGGCTTGCTTGATGATCGAGATCAGCGCTTGGGACGCCTTGCCGTTGGCCAGGAAGTCGTCGATTACCAGCACGCGGTCGCTGCTGTTGAGGTGGCGCGGCGAGATGGCCACGGTGTTCTCGGTCTGCTTCGTGAAGGAGTACACCGAGGCAGTCAGCAGGTTCTCGGTCAGGGTCAGCGACTGGTGCTTGCGGGCGAAGATCACCGGCACGCCGAGCTTCAGGCCGGTCATCACCGCTGGGGCAATGCCCGACGCTTCGATGGTGACGATCTTGGTCACGCCGGAGTCGGCGAACAGGCGAGCGAACTCGTCACCGATCAGCTGCATCAGCGCCGGGTCGATCTGGTGGTTGAGAAACGCATCGACTTTGAGTACCTGGTCGGAAAGCACGATGCCTTCTTCGCGAATCTTCTGATGCAGTGCTTCCACTTTTTTTTTCCTCGATGTAGCAAAGGTGGCCGCAAATAGCGGCAAAGTTTAAGAATAATGGTTGATCAGCGTTTGAGCATTGCCCGGATATCGGCCAGGGCGTTGTTGCCGCGCGCGGCCTTCACTTCCACGGGAGCATCGTCCAGACCTTCCCAGGCCAGGTCGTCCGGCGGCAGTTCATCCAGGAACCGGCTCGGTGTGCAGTCGATGATTTCGCCGTACTGCTTGCGCTTGGCGGCGAAGGTGAAGGCCAGGGTCTGGCGCGCGCGGGTGATGCCCACGTAGGCCAGGCGGCGTTCTTCCTCGATGGTGTCGGCCTCGATGCTCGAGCGGTGGGGGAGGATCTCCTCCTCCATGCCCATGATGAACACGTAAGGGAATTCCAGGCCCTTGGAGGCGTGCAGGGTCATCATCTGCACACCTTCGGCGTTCTCTTCCTCTTCCTGCTGGCGCTCGAGCATGTCGCGCAGCACCAGCTTGCCGATGGCATCCTCGATGGTCATCTCACCCTCTTCGTCCTTTTCGAGGGTGTTCTTCAGCGCTTCGACCAGGAACCAGACGTTGCTGATGCGGAACTCGGCGGCCTTGTCGCTGGCGGTCTGCTGGCGGATCCAGTTCTCGTAGTCGATGTCGCGAATCATCTCGTGCAGCGCGGCGATCGGGTCGTCCAGGGCGACTTTGTGGCGTACCCCGTCGAGCCAGTGCTTGAAGCGCTGCAGGCGCTCGGTGTAGCGAGCGTCGAGGTGCTCGCCCAGGCCCATCTCCTCGCTGGCGGCGTACATCGAGATGCCGCGCTCGGTGGAATAGTTGCCGAGCTTTTCCAGCGTGGTCGAGCCGATCTCGCGGCGCGGCACGTTGATGACGCGCAGGTAGGCATTGTCGTCGTCGGGGTTCACCAGCAGGCGCAGGTAGGCCATCAGGTCCTTGACCTCCTGGCGGCCGAAGAAGCTGTTGCCGCCGGACAGGCGGTACGGCACCTGGTGGTGCTGCAGCTTCAATTCGATGAGTTTGGCCTGGTAGTTGCCGCGGTAGAGGATGGCGAAGTCGCTGTACGGGCGGTTGGTGCGCAGGTGCAGGGTGAGGATTTCCATGGCCACGCGCTCGGCCTCGGCCTCCTCGTTCTTGCAGCGGATCACGCGGATCTCATCGCCCACGCCCATCTCGCTCCACAGCTGCTTTTCGAAGGCATGCGGGTTGTTGGCGATCAGCACGTTGGCACAGCGCAGGATGCGGCTGGTGGAGCGGTAGTTCTGCTCGAGCATGACGATCTTCAGGGAGGGGTAGTCCTCCTTGAGCAGCATCAGGTTTTCCGGGCGCGCGCCACGCCAGGCGTAGATCGACTGGTCGTCGTCGCCGACCACGGTGAACTGGTTGCGCATGCCGATCAGCATCTTCACCAGCAGGTACTGGCTGGCGTTGGTGTCCTGGTACTCGTCCACCAGCAGGTAGCGCACGCGGTTCTGCCAGCGTTCGAGCACGTCGGGGTGTTCCTGGAACAGCTTGACCGGCTGCAGGATCAGGTCGTCGAAGTCCACCGCGTTGAACGCCTTGAGCGTGCGCTGGTAGTGGGTGTAGACGATGGCCGCGGTCTGCTCGCGCGGGTTGCGCGCCTTTTCCAGGGCCTCGGGCGGCAGGATCAGGTCATTCTTCCAGGCACCGATCATGTTCTTGATCTCGTCGATGCCGTCGTCGCCGGAGTATTCCTTCTGCATGATGTCCGACAGCAGCGCCTTGATGTCGGACTCGTCGAAGATCGAGAACCCCGGCTTGTAGCCCAGGCGGTCATGCTCCTTGCGGATGATGTTCAGGCCCAGGTTGTGGAAGGTACACACGGTCAGGCCCCGGCCTTCCCCCGGACGCAGCAGGGTGGCGACTCGCTCCTTCATCTCGCGCGCGGCCTTGTTGGTGAAGGTCATGGCGACGATGTACTGGGCGCGGATGCCGCAGTTCTGGATGAGGTGGGCAATCTTGCGCGTGATCACGCTGGTCTTGCCGGAGCCTGCACCGGCGAGCACCAAAAGAGGGCCGCCGACGTAGTCGCGGGCTTCCTGTTGCCGGGGATTGAGTCGGGACATGCTAGAAACCGGGGGTAACCAGAAAATAGCCGCGCATTCTAGCAGGCATGGGGTGGTTAATGCGCGACCGTCTGACGTTGTGATGCAGGGCGCGAATCGGATTTGCCGCATCTGCTACTTTCGCGCAGGATGCACGTCAGATTGCGTCGGGATGGTGGCCAGGGACGGGCAATGACTAAAAGTGAAAATCATTTCCAATTAATCGGGTAGGATTGCTCGCGCTCGCCGTTCCACCGCCCACATCTAAGGAGCCCGCTTGTCCACGCCTGTCGAACCCCTGCGTTTGCTGCTGTTGGCTGATGAGCCGGAGTGGGCCGTGCACCTGCGCGACTGCTTGCAACCTATGGGTGGCAGCGTCGTGCTGCTGACCGCGCCGAACTGGGCGGCGGTGGACAGCCTGTTCGCCAACGACCGTCAGGCCGTGGTGCTGGCCACGCCCGAGCTGCAGCCCGCGCCGGGGCGTTGCGAGCTGCCGACGATCCTGCTGCTCGAGCAGGAACCGGCCAGCGCGCCGCTGGGCGCCAGCGACTGGCTGGTGCTGGCGCAACTGACTACCGACACGCTGCGTCGCTCCCTGCGTCACGTGCGTGAGCGCGGCGTACTGGTGGCCACCCTGCAGCGCCTGGCCGAACAAGACCCGCTGACCGGCATCGCCAACCGCCAGGGCTTCCAGGCCCTGCTGACCGCGCGGCTGGCCGAGAACGAAGGCCGCGGCCTGGCCCTTGGTCATCTCGACCTGGACAACTTCCGCCATGTCAACGACGCCCTCGGTCACCAGGGCGGCGATCGTCTGATCCTGCAGGTGGTCGCCCGCTTGAAGCACCAGCTGGAGGCGAGCGACCAACTGGCGCGCCTGGGCAGCGACGAGTTCGCGTTGTTGATCGACACCCGGCGTGACCCCAACCGCGCCGAGTGGATGGCCGAGCGCATCACCGAGGCGCTCACCGAGCCCTACTGGGTCGACGGCGAGAGCCTGCTGCTCGGCTGCAGCCTGGGGATCGCCCATGCCCGCGCCCAGGCGGGCGCCGACCCGCTGATGTGGCACGCCCATATCGCCATGCGCCAGGCCAAGGGCAGCCAGGGCTGCACCTTCCACGTATTCAATGAGCGTATCAATCGCAACGCCCGCAGCCTCGCCGACCTGGAAAGCGAGTTGCGCCGCGCCCTGCGCCGCGACGAGCTGGAACTGCACTACCAGCCGCGGCTGAACCTTGTCGACGGGCGTATCGTCGGGCTCGAGGCGCTGGTGCGCTGGAACCATCCCGAGCGCGGCCTGCTGGCGCCCAGCGAGTTCGTGCCGTTGGCCGAGCAGAGCGGGTTGATCGTGCCACTGGGTTACTGGGTGATCTCGCGGGCCCTGAGTGACATGCAGGCCCTGCGCGAACGCGGTCTGGCGCCGCTGCACATGGCGGTGAACCTGAGCTTTCGCCAGTTCCAGGACAGTCAGTTGCTGGCAACCCTGAGCCGGCTGATCGTCGAGCACGGGGTCGATGCGCGCTGGCTGGAGTTCGAGCTGACCGAAACGGCGGTCATGCGCCGCAACGAGTTGGTCCGCCAGACCATGGATGCCCTCGGGCGGCTGGGTGTGCGCTTCTCGCTGGATGACTTCGGCACCGGCTTTTCATCGTTCGTGCACCTGAACAGCTTGCCGATCACCTTGTTGAAGGTCGATCGCAGCTTCGTCGGCGGCATGGAGCAACGCGAAGAGAATGCCAAGCTGGTACACGCGATGATCAACCTGGCGCACAACCTCAACCTGGAGGTGGTGGCAGAAGGGGTGGAGAGCGAGGAGCAACTGGCGCTGCTGCGGGCGTTCGGTTGCGACCAGGTGCAGGGCTTCCTGGTCAGTCGGCCGTTGCCGGTGGAGGCGTTGATCGAGTACCTGTTGCAGGTGCCCACCCCGGGTTTGGTGCAGACCCTTTAGGCCCAGTCGCCGGCAAGCCGGCTCCCACAGGTGTTGCGCCGTTCTTGTGGAGCCGGCTTGCCGGCGATGCGCCGCGTCAGCGGCGCCCTGTTGCCTTTGGATCAACCCGCCAGCATGCGCCCGGTTTCTTCCAGGTTCTCGTGCCAGCTCAGCGCCTCGCGCAGGATATGCGGGGTATGCCCGCCACGCTGGCAAGCGCGCTCGAAGTAGTCGTTGAGCGCGGCGCGGTAGTCCGGGTGCACGCAGTTGTCGATGATCACCCGGGCGCGCTCGCGCGGCGCCAGGCCGCGCAGGTCGGCCAGGCCCACCTCGGTCACCAGGATGTCCACGTCATGCTCGGTGTGATCGACGTGGCTGACCATTGGCACCACGCTGGAAATCGCACCACCCTTGGCAATCGACTTGGTGACGAAGATCGCCAGGTGGGCGTTGCGGGCGAAGTCGCCCGAGCCGCCGATGCCGTTCATCATCCTGGTGCCGCAGACGTGGGTCGAGTTGACGTTGCCGTAGATGTCGAACTCGAGCGCCGTGTTGATGCCGATGATCCCTAAGCGACGCACCACTTCAGGGTGGTTGGAGATCTCCTGCGGACGCAGCACCAGCTTGTCCTTGTAGCGCTCCAGATTGCCGAACACATCGGCATTGCGGCGGCTCGACAGGGTGATCGAGCTGCCCGAGGCAAAGCTCAGCTTGCCGGCGTCGATCAGGTCGAAGGTCGAATCCTGCAGCACTTCGGAGTACATGGTCAGGTTTTCGAACGGCGACTCGATCAGGCCGCACATCACCGCGTTGGCGATGCTGCCGATACCGGCCTGCAGCGGCCCGAGGTTGTTGCTCATGCGGCCGGCATCCACCTCGCCCTTGAGGAAGGCGATCAGGTGGTCGGCGATGCCTTGGGTCTCATGATCGGGCGGCAGCACGGTGGACGGCGAGTCCGGCTGGTCACTGATGACGATGCCGACGATCTTCGCCGGGTCGATCGGGATCGCGGTGCTGCCGATGCGGTCGTCTACCTTCACCAGCGGGATCGGCGTGCGGGTCGGACGGTAGGTCGGGATGTAGATGTCGTGCAGGCCTTCAAGGTTGGCGTTGTGCGACAGGTTGATCTCGACGATGACCTGCTTGGCGAAGATCGCGAAGCTGGCCGAGTTGCCCACCGAGGTGGTCGGCACGATATGGCCTTGCTCGGTGATCGCCACCGCTTCGATGACCGCGATGTCCGGCAGGGTCAGTTGCTTGTTGCGCAACTGCTCGACGGTTTCCGACAGGTGCTGATCGATGAACATCACCTTGCCGTCGTTGATGGCCTTGCGCAGGGTGCTGTCGACCTGGAACGGCATCCGCCGGGCGAGTACGCCGGCTTCGGTCAGTTGCTTGTCCAGGTCGTTGCCCAGGCTGGCGCCGGTCATCAGGCTGATCTTCAGCGGCGACTGCTTGGCGCGCTCGGCCAGTGCGTGGGGCACGGCCTTGGCTTCGCCGGCGCGGGTGAAGCCGCTCATGCCGACGGTCATGCCGTCCTCGATCAGGCCAGCGGCGTCAGCCGCACTCATTACCTTGCTGTGCAGGGAGGACAAGCGGATACGATCACGGTACATGGATTGTTATCTCAGGCTACTGAAGCTACTGGAAGCGCAGTCTAGAGATTTCGCCCGGTGCCGTCCCGCGACCATGGTCGTATGAGCGGCCCGGAAATAGAGCCGTTGATCTGGATCAGGCAAATGCGACAAACCCGGAAATGGCTTCCCGGGGTTTGTCTTGTACAAGCGGTCGCGATGCTCGTTGGACCTACTCCACAGCCTTGACCATGTCCTCGATGACCTTCTTCGCGTCACCGAACACCATCATGGTCTTGTCCAGGTAGAACAATTCGTTGTCCAGGCCGGCATAGCCGCTGGCCATGGAGCGCTTGTTGACGATGATGGTCTTGGCCTTGAAGGCCTCGAGGATCGGCATGCCGGCGATCGGCGACTTCGGATCATTCTTCGCCGCCGGGTTGACCACATCGTTGGCGCCCAGCACCAGCACCACGTCGGCCTGGCCGAACTCGGCGTTGATGTCTTCCATCTCGAAAACCTGGTCGTACGGGACCTCGGCCTCGGCCAGCAGCACGTTCATGTGCCCGGGCATGCGTCCCGCCACCGGGTGGATCGCGTACTTCACGGTCACGCCGTTGTGGGTCAGCTTCTCGGTCAGCTCCTTGAGCGCGTGCTGGGCGCGGGCCACCGCCAGGCCATAGCCCGGGACGATGATCACGCTGTCGGCGTTGCTCAGCAGGAACGTGGCGTCGTCGGCCGAACCGGATTTCACCGGGCGTTGCTCTTTCGAACCCGTCGCGGCACCGGCATCGACGTCGGCACCGAAGCCACCGAGGATCACATTGAAGAACGAACGGTTCATCGCCTTGCACATGATGTACGAGAGGATCGCGCCGCTGGAACCGACCAGGGAGCCGGCGATGATCAGCATCGAGTTGTTCAGCGAGAAGCCGATACCGGCTGCTGCCCAGCCCGAATAGCTGTTGAGCATCGACACTACCACCGGCATGTCGGCGCCGCCGATCGGGATGATGATCAGCACGCCCATGACGAAGGCCAGGGCCAGCATCAGGGTGAAGGCGCTGTAGTGGCCGGTGAAGGTGAACAGCAGCCCCAGGGCGATGGTCGCCAGGCCCAGGATCAGGTTCAACTTGTGCTGGCCGGCGAACTGTACCGGTGCGCCCTGGAACAAGCGGAACTTGTACTTGCCCGACAGCTTGCCGAAGGCGATCACGGAACCTGAGAAGGTGACGGCGCCGATGGCCGCGCCAAGGAACAGCTCGAGGCGGTTGCCGGTGGGGATCGGGTCGCTGATGGCGGCGACGATGCCCAGCGACTGTGGTTCGAGCACGGCGGCGATGGCAATGAATACCGCGGCCAGGCCGATCATGCTGTGCATGAACGCGACCAGCTCGGGCATCTTGGTCATCTCCACGCGCTTGGCCATGATCGAACCCGCGGTACCACCGACCAGCAGGCCGACGATCACGTAGCCGATACCCGCTGTCGCAAGCTCAGCCCCAAGCTTATAGATGAGGCCCACCGTGGTGAGGATCGCGATGCCCATGCCGATCATGCCGAACAGGTTGCCGCGCCGCGAAGTGGTCGGGTGCGAGAGGCCCTTGAGCGCCTGGATGAAGCAGACCGAGGCGACCAGGTACAGAAGCGTTACCAGATTCATGCTCATGCTTACTTCTGCGCCTCGTTCTTGGTTTTCTTCTTGAACATTTCCAGCATGCGGCGGGTGACCAGGAAGCCACCGAACACGTTGACCGCGGCCAGCGCCACGGCCAGGGTGCCCATGATCTTGCCGGCCGGGGTCACGGTCAGCGCTGCGGCCAGCATGGCGCCGACGATGACGATCGCGGAAATGGCGTTGGTGACTGCCATCAGCGGTGTGTGCAGGGCCGGGGTGACGTTCCACACCACGTGGTAGCCCACGTAGATGGCCAGCACGAAGATGATCAGGTTGTAGATGCCGTGGGAAATCAGCATGTCTTCCATTGTCGTGCTCCTCAGCCGTTCTTGCGCACGACCTGGCCGTCGCGGCACATCAGGCACGCGGCGACGATGTCGTCTTCGAGGTTGATGACCAGGTTGCCGTCCTTGTCGAACAGCAGCTTCATGAAGTCGAGCAGGTTGCGCGCGTACAGCGCCGAGGCGTCGGCACCGACCTGGGCCGGCAGGTTGGTCGGGCCGACGAGGGTCACGCCGTTCTCCATCACCACCTGGTCGGCCACGGTCAGCGGACAGTTGCCGCCTTGGGCTGCGGCCAGGTCGATGACCACCGAACCGGGTTTCATCTGCGCCACGGTCTCGGCGCTGAGCAGGGTCGGCGCTTTGCGTCCGGGAATCAGCGCGGTGGTGATGACGATGTCCGCCTGCTTGGCTCGCTCGTGCACGGCCTGGGCCTGGCGCTGCATCCAGCTGGCCGGCATTGGCCGGGCGTAGCCGCCCACGCCTTCGGCGCACTCGCGTTCCTCGTCGGTCTCGTAGGGCACGTCGATGAACTTGGCGCCAAGTGACTCGATCTGCTCCTTTACCGCCGGACGCACGTCGGACGCCTCGATCACCGCGCCCAGGCGCTTGGCCGTGGCGATGGCCTGCAGGCCGGCCACGCCGGCACCGAGGATCAGCACGCGGGCGGCCTTTACGGTGCCGGCGGCGGTCATCAGCATGGGCATGAAGCGTGGGTAGTGGTGGGCGGCCAGCAGCACGGCCTTGTAGCCGGCGATGTTGGCCTGGGACGACAGCACGTCGAGGCTCTGCGCGCGTGAGGTGCGCGGTGCGGCTTCCAGGGCGAAGGCGGTGATGCCGCGCTCGGCCATCTTGGCGATCAGTTCGTTGTTGAACGGGTTGAGCATGCCTGCCAGCAGGCTGCCGCTGTTGATCAGCGCCAACTCCTGGTCACTGGGCGCGACCACCTTGAGCACCAGTTGCGCGCCGAAGGCGTCGGCGGCTTCGCCCAAGTTGGCGCCAACGGCCTCATAGGCACTGTCCGGAATGCTGGCCTTTAGTCCTGCCCCCCGTTGCACGGTGACCTGATGGCCCTGGCCAACCAGTTTCTTGATGGTTTCCGGGGTCGCGGCGACCCTTGTCTCACCCGTCTGCGTCTCGAGAGGAACACCAATGTGCACGACTTTGTCTCCTGCGGTGACCTTTTGTCTTTATAGGAACCAGCGCACTTCGGGTGGTGCGGCTGGGTGGTCGTAGAGCACGACCCCGCCGGATCCGGGGCGGGGGAGGCATTTTGCAGACGAACCCGAGGGCCTTCAACCGGTTCTGAAGCGAAACGAAGTCAAAACTACAAGTCACCCTGTGACCGTATGTCGCAACGATTTGCCCTAAACCCGTCAAGCACGCGCTATGCGGAGCTTAGGAGAAAATTTGAAAAAAAATCCGCTATTTTCGTTCTCAGTTTGCTGAATGTCGCAAAATCAGCTGCAAACCCGCGCAGTAACTAGGGTTGCTATGTTTTTCAGGGTGAACGGAACAGATTACGAATTTGCGACAAATCCATATATCTGTAGGTGTTAAAAATAATTGACTACGGGGTCAGCTTTGCCCGCTTCACCCTATTCCGTGGCGGTGTATCGTTGCGCCTGCGCCACCAGCCAGTCGCGGAACGCTCGTAGCGAGGCGGACTCGACCTTCCGCTCGGGGATCATCAGATGGTAGGCCTTGTCACTGGTCAGGGCATGCCTGTTAGCGACCACCAGTCGGCCCTCCTGCAGCTCGCGCTGGATCAGGAACGGTGGAATCAGCGCAATGCCCATGTCATGCATGGCGGCCTGGGCGAGCATCGAAAACAGCTCGTAGCGCGGGCCGGTCATGTCGCGTTCGACGCTCATCCCCAAGCCGTCGAACCATTGTCGCCAGGCATAAGGGCGGGTGGTCTGCTGCAGCAGTGGCAAGTCGGCAATGCGCTGGGCGTCGAGGCTGGCTTGCTCTTCCAGCAGGGAAGGGCTGCACACCGGCACGGGGTTCTCGCCCATCAGTCGGTGGGATTGGGTGCCCGACCAGTCGGCGTCGCCGAAGTAGATGGCGGCATCGAAGGGCGTGTCGGCGAACAGGAAGGGGCGGGTGCGGTTGGTCAGGTTGACCGTGACCTCCGGGTGACGCTGCTGGAAGTCTTTCAGCCGCGGCAGCAGCCACTGGGTGCCGAAGGTCGGCACTACCGCCAGTTCGATCACATTGGCGCCTTGCTGGCGCATCACCGAAAGCGTGTCGCGCTCCACCGCATCCAGCTGTGCGGTTACCTGGCGACTGTAGGAGAGCCCGGCTTCGGTCAGTTTCACGCCCCGGCGCGAGCGACGGAACAGCTCGACATTGAGGAAGGCCTCCAGGCTGCCGATCTGCCGACAGACGGCGCCCTGGGTCAGGGCCAGTTCCTGGGCGGCCTTGGTGAAGCTCTCGTGACGTGCGGCCGCCTCGAAGCAGACCAGGGCGGTGGTGCTGGGAATCTTTCGGCGCATGTACGTGAACCTCACATGTCAGGCGTTGAGCAGGGCATTTGGATGATTACGAAGTGAGAAAATATCACTAAACGGTGCGCAATCCTCGTTTGTCCCTCACGCCAAACAGGCCTAGGATCAATCCAGCACAACAATTCGTTCCCATCTTTCGAGGAATCCGCACATGGCTGGCAAGGCAAGCTTCAACTGGATCGACCCGCTGCTGCTGGATCAGCAGCTCACTGAAGAAGAGCGCATGGTCCGTGACAGCGCCTATCAGTTCGCCCAGGACAAGCTGGCGCCCCGTGTGCTGGAGGCGTTCCGTCATGAACAGACGGATCCGGCGATTTTCCGTGAGATGGGTGAAGTCGGCCTGCTTGGCGCGACCATTCCCGAGCAGTACGGCGGCAGTGGCCTGAACTACGTCTGCTACGGCCTGATCGCCCGCGAGGTGGAGCGTATCGACTCCGGCTACCGCTCGATGATGAGCGTGCAGTCGTCGCTGGTCATGGTGCCGATCAATGAGTTCGGTACCGAGGCACAGAAGCAGAAGTACCTGCCGAAGCTGGCCAGTGGCGAATGGATCGGCTGCTTCGGCCTGACCGAGCCCAACCATGGTTCCGACCCGGGCTCGATGATCACCCGCGCCCGCAAGGTCGACGGTGGTTATCGTCTGAGCGGCAGCAAGATGTGGATCACCAACAGCCCGATCGCCGATGTGTTCGTGGTCTGGGCCAAGGACGATGCCGGCGATATCCGTGGCTTCGTGCTGGAGAAAGGCTGGGACGGCCTCAGTGCTCCGGCAATCCATGGCAAAGTCGGCCTGCGTGCTTCGATCACCGGCGAGATCGTCATGGACAACGTGTTTGTGCCGGAAGAGAACATCTTCCCCGATGTGCGCGGCCTCAAAGGCCCGTTCACCTGCCTGAACTCGGCCCGCTACGGCATCTCCTGGGGTGCGCTGGGTGCCGCCGAGGCCTGCTGGCACACCGCTCGCCAATACACCCTGGATCGTCAGCAGTTTGGCCGCCCGCTGGCTGCCAACCAGTTGATCCAGAAGAAGCTGGCTGACATGCAAACCGAGATTACCCTGGCTCTGCAAGGCTGTCTGCGCCTGGGCCGGATGAAGGACGAAGGGACCGCGGCGGTCGAGATCACCTCAATCATGAAGCGCAACTCTTGCGGCAAGGCCCTGGACATTGCTCGCCTGGCGCGGGACATGTTGGGTGGCAATGGCATTTCCGACGAGTTCGGCGTCGCCCGCCACCTGGTCAACCTCGAGGTGGTCAACACCTATGAAGGCACTCACGACGTGCATGCGCTGATCCTTGGGCGCGCACAGACTGGCATCCAGGCGTTCTATTAATAGAGGAGCCAGGCCATGGGCGCGCTTTCCCATCTGCGGGTGCTGGATCTTTCCCGGGTATTGGCCGGCCCCTGGTCCGGCCAGATCCTTGCCGACCTTGGGGCGGATGTAATCAAGGTGGAGCGCCCCGGCGCAGGTGACGACACCCGCTCCTGGGGGCCGCCTTTCCTGCGCGATGCCCAGGGCGAGAATACCAGCGAGGCGGCCTACTACTTATCGGCCAACCGTAACAAGCGCTCGGTGACCATCGACTTCACTCAGCCCGAAGGCCAGCGCCTGGTGCGCGAGCTGGCGGCGAAGTCGGATATCGTCATCGAGAACTTCAAGGTGGGCGGGCTGGCAGCCTACGGGTTGGATTACCAAAGTCTGAAGGCCATCAACCCGAAGCTTATCTATTGCTCGATCACCGGCTTCGGCCAGACCGGGCCATATGCCAAGCGTGCTGGCTATGACTTCATGATCCAGGGGCTGGGCGGCCTGATGAGCCTGACCGGGCGCCCGGAGGGAGAGGAGGGCGCGGGGCCGATGAAGGTGGGGGTGGCACTCACTGACATCCTGACCGGGCTGTATTCCACCGTGGCGATTCTTGCGGCCTTGGCGCATCGTGATCAGGCGGGGACAGGCCAGCATATCGATATGGCGTTGCTGGATGTGCAGGTGGCCTGCCTGGCCAATCAGGCGATGAACTACCTCACCACTGGCAACCCGCCACGGCGGTTGGGCAATGCGCACCCCAATATCGTGCCCTACCAGGACTTCCCGACGGCGGATGGCAATTTCATCCTTACAGTGGGTAACGATGGTCAGTTCCGCAAGTTCGCTGAAGTAGCGGGGCAGGCTCATTGGGCGGATGACCCGCGCTTTGCCACCAACAAGCAACGGGTAGCCAACCGGGCCGAGCTGATTCCGTTGATTCGTCAGGCGACGGTGTTCAAGACCACGGCTGAATGGGTCACAGAGCTGGAGAAGGCGGGTGTGCCATGCGGGCCGATCAATGACCTGGCGCAGATGTTCCAGGACCCACAGGTATTGGCGCGTGGGCTGGCGGTGAATGTTCCACATCCGCTGGCGGGCAGCGTGCCGCAGGTGGCCAGCCCGATCCGGTTGTCGGAGACGCCGGTGGAGTATCGCCATGCGCCTCCATTGCTGGGGGAGCACACCGAGGCGGTGCTGATGGATGTGCTGGGGCTGAGTGGGGAAGCGGTGCAGGGGCTTCGGGGCGCAGGTGTGCTGTAACACGCGCTATAGATAGAAAGAAGCGGGGCGGCCGGCAGGCCGCCCCGCTTTGCTTTTCAACAATCTGAAGGTTTTATGAAATAAACGGTTGACGGGGTTTCAGATCCCCTTATAATGCGCCCCACTTCCAGCGACATCGGAACGAAAAACTCCTTGAATATCAATGAGTTGATTGTTTGGAAAGGTTCCGGAAGTGCTTCGGTCATCTGATCGGCAGCGGTGAAAAAGGCAGTTGACAGCAGGTTGTAACGCTGTATGAT
>NZ_JBSSEW010000030.1:0-55345 GCF_054062095.1 Pseudomonas sp. TE6288 | reverse complement strand
GGGGCGCTTCGCGCCCCATCGCCGGCAAGCCGGCTCCCACAGGGATTTGCATTGCTTCTGTGGGAGCCGGCTTGCCGGCGATGGGCCTGCGCAGCAGGCCCTTGAGCGCTCAGCCTGCGAACACTTCCTTAAGCAAGTTATGCATCGAACGGAATGCCCGCTCCGAGGTGCGCCGGTCATACTGCATCTTGCCCGGCACATTGGCGTTCGGATCGGTGAACGAGTGCACTGCCCCGCCATAGCTGAGCAACTGCCAGTCAACCTTGGCAGCATTCATCTCTTCTTCGAAGGCTGGCAGCTGTTCCCGTGGCACCAATGGGTCGGAGGCACCATGCAGCACCAGCACCGAACCCTTGATGCGCTTGGCATCCTCGGGGTTCGGAGTATCCAGCGTGCCGTGGAACGACACCGCCGCCCTCAGATCGGCGCCGGTGCGGGCAAGCTCCAGGGCACAGCAGCCGCCGAAGCAGAAGCCGAAGGTGGCCACCTTGCCAGGCTCCAACAAGGCCTTCGATTGCCCCACCAACTGCGCCAGCGCTTCCTGCATGCGCTTGCGCAGTTCGGCGCGGTCGTTCTTCAACGGCATCATCGCCGTACCGGCTTCGTCAGCATTGGACGGCCGCACCGACTGGCCATACAAGTCGGCAATCAGCACCACATAACCTTGTTCGGCCACTTCCTTGGCGATACGTTCGGCGCCCTCGCCGATACCCATCCAGTTCGGCGCCATCACCAGGCCCGGCTGCGGCAGCGCGCCCGGGGCGTAGACCAGGCGGCTTTCGTAAGCCTTACCTGACAGGTGATAGACCAACGACTCGACGATGACCTTGCTCATTCAGCTCTCCTTGGGCGTTCACGGGTCAGGACAGGATAGATGTATTCGTGGGAGCAGCAGACATGAAAAAGCCCGCCGAAGCGGGCTTTTCTTGCCTCAGGTCAAGCCGACAGCTCGACCAGCAGCTTGTTCAGGCGACGCACGTAGGCCGCCGGATCCTTCAAGCTGTCACCAGCCGCCAGAGCCGCCTGGTCGAACAGGATGTGCGAAAGCTCGGCGAAGCGGTCTTCGCTCTGCTCGCCATCGAGCTTCTCGATCAGCGGGTGGCTCGGGTTGAACTCGAAGATCGGCTTGGACTCCGGCACCTTCTGCCCGCTGGCCTCGAGGATCTGGCGCATCTGCAGGCCCAGGTCCTGTTCGCCGATGGCGAGGATCGCCGGCGAGTCGGTCAGGCGGTGCGAGACACGCACCTCGGCAACGCTGTCACCCAGCGCGCCCTTGAGACGCTCAACCAGGCCTTCCTTGTCCTTGGCGACTTCTTCCTGGGCCTTCTTGTCCTCTTCGGAGTCCAGCTTGCCCAGGTCCAGGTCGCCGCGGGCGACGTCGACGAAGGCCTTGCCGTCGAACTCGTTGAGGTAGCTCATCAGCCACTCGTCGATGCGGTCGGTCAGCAGCAGCACTTCGATGCCTTTCTTGCGGAAGACTTCCAGGTGCGGGCTGTTCTTGACCTGGGCGTAGGATTCGCCGGTCAGGAAGTAGATCTTGTCCTGGCCTTCCTTGGCGCGGGCCAGGTAGTCGGCCAGGGCGACGCTCTGCTCGCCGCTGTCGTCATGGGTGGAGGCGAAGCGCAGCAGGCTGGCGATCTTCTCCTTGTTGGCGAAGTCTTCGGCCGGGCCTTCCTTCAACACCTGGCCGAAGTTCTTCCAGAAGCCCTTGTACTGCTCGGGCTCGTTCTTCGCCAGTTTCTCCAGCATGTCCAGCACGCGCTTGGTCAGCGCGGTCTTCATCGAGTCGATGATCGGGTCTTTCTGCAGGATCTCGCGGGAAACGTTCAGCGACAGGTCGTTGGAGTCGACCACGCCCTTGATGAAGCGCAGGTACAGCGGCAGGAACGACTCTGCCTGATCCATGATGAACACGCGCTGCACGTACAGCTTCAGACCGCGTGGCGCTTCGCGCTGGTACAGGTCGAACGGCGCGCGGGCCGGCACGTACAGCAGCGAGTTGTACTCCAGCTTGCCTTCGACCTTGTTGTGGCTCCAGGCCAGCGGGTTCTCGAAGTCATGGCCGATGTGCTTGTAGAACTCCTGGTACTCCTCGTCCTTCACCTCGGTGCGCGAACGGGTCCACAGGGCGCTGGCGCGGTTGACGGTTTCCCATTCCTGCGCCGGTTTTTCCTCGCCTTCGGCGGCCTCGGCCTGCTCCTTGGGCAGCTCGATCGGCAGGGCGATGTGGTCGGAGTACTTCTTGACCACGTTGCGCAGGCGCCAGCCATCGGCGAATTCATCCTCGCCCTTCTTCAGGTGCAGGACGATGCGGGTACCGCGCTGCGGCTTGTCGACGGTGGCGACTTCGAACTCGCCCTCGCCTTTCGACGACCAGTGCACGCCCTCGGCGGCCGGCAGCCCGGCGCGACGGCTGAACACGTCGACCTTGTCGGCGACGATGAACGCGGAGTAGAAGCCCACGCCGAACTGACCGATCAGGTGCGAGTCCTTTTTCTGGTCGCCAGTGAGGTTCTTCATGAAGTCGGCGGTGCCGGACTTGGCGATGGTACCCAGGTGCGCGATCACGTCTTCGCGGCTCATGCCGATGCCGTTGTCCTCGAGGGTCACGGTGTTGGCGGCCTTGTCGAAGCTGACGCGAATCTTCAGGTCGGCGTCGCCTTCGAGCAGCTCAGGCTTGGCCAGGGCCTCGAAGCGCAGCTTGTCGGCGGCGTCGGAGGCGTTGGAGATCAGCTCGCGCAGGAAGATCTCCTTGTTCGAATACAGGGAATGGATCATGAGGTGCAGCAGTTGCTTTACCTCGGTCTGAAAGCCCAGGGTTTCTTTTTGAGTCTCCACACTCATGGTCTTCAAAACTCCAATCTGTTGGTTGGTGACGCCTGGCGGCCAGCGGGCCGTTTTTGATGGCGGATGTCCAGCAGATGGGGGCAGCCCTGACTATTTCAAGGGCTTTTCGGGTTCAATCTTGAAATGCGCGCGCGCCGTGGCGATCGGGGTGTCGCGATCGCCCTGCCAGGCGGTAATGGCGACGTTGGTCACCCGCCGCCCCTGGCGCCACAGCTGGCACTGGGCGTAGGTATCGCGGTAAAGGCCGGCACGCAGATAATCGATGGAGAAATCGATGATCTTCGGAATGCTCGCGCTTTCGCTGTAGATCAGCAGGTAGAGCGCCGCAGACAGCTCCATGAACCCGGCGATCACGCCGCCATGGATCGCCGGCAGCAACGGGTTGCCGATATTGTCCGGATTGGCCGGCAGACGGAACAGCAGGTCTTCGCCCTGGCGCTCGCATTCGATACCGATCAATCCGGCATAGGGGATCAACGCCAGCAAGGGCTGGTAATCACCCCGGGCGTGGGCTTGGTTCAGCTGTTGGCGGATATCGGTGGGGATCACGTGCGGCGCTCCTTGAGGCTGTTACCGAAGCGGATGCCGCCCTTGACGTCCTGCCCCAGGCGCATGAAGGTGCCGACCACCTGGCAGATCGGTTGCGAAGGGTCATCCTGGTAGGCCGTCCCCCGGGTGAAGATGACATCGCGGGTCACCCGGTAGCACTGGGCATGGCCATAGATGTCCTTGCCCGCCTCGGCCGGGTGCATGTAGTCGATGCGCAGGTCCAGAGTCGGGCACACTTCGAAGCTGGGCAGCGCGCAGAGCGTGGCCATGCCGCAGGTGGTGTCCATCAGCGTGGTCAGCACACCCCCATGCACCGCGCCATTCTGCGGATTGCCGACAATGGCCGGCGACCAGGGCAGCACCAGGGTCATGCCATCGGCGTCGGCATGCTGCACCCGCATCTGTAATACCTGGCAATGTTTCAATGCCGACAGAAAGCGCTCGGCCATCGCCATCAATGGAGTCTCGTTCATTGTCCGCCGCCGCATAAAATGGGTAAAAAGTCTATATAGGCTGGGCAGTTATATATCTGTAACCTGCGTTGAACTTATTCGCCAGGGGCGTACTCGAAGGAACATACAAAGTTATTCCACCCAGGAGAAACACCCCATGCGTAAACCTTTTGCTTTTGCTCTGATGCTGGCCGCTGCCATGGGCCTGGCTGCTTGCGATAAAGCGAGCGAAGACAAAGCCCAGGACGCACAGCAACATGCCGAGCAAGCCCAAGAGAAGATGGGCGAAGCTCAGGATAAGATGAACGACGCCGCCAAGGAAAACGCCGAAGCCGCCAAAGATCAGGCCGAAGCGCAGCAGAAGGCCGCCGAGGAAGCCGCGCCTTCCACTCCAGCGCCGGCCACTGCACCTGCCGAGCCTGCCAAGCAGTAATCTCGCGACATAAAAAAACCCGACACTGTCGGGTTTTTTTATGTCTGTCATTTAAAGCTGAAAGGCTTCAGCCTGCACTATCGGAAGTGTCCCTACTCGCCTCTACCGGTGCACTTTCGGTGGGCGTGAACACCATCACTTCCAGTACATGGGAGTGGAACTCACGGCGATACAGGATGAACACCACGCCCACGCTCATGGCCATGAACAGCCAGGGGCTGATGAACCAGCTCAACATGGCCATGCCGAAGTAATACGAGCGCAACCCCAGGTTGAACTGGTTGGCGGCCAGCGACAGTACCCGCGCCGCCCGGGAGGCGAAAGCCTTGCGCTCGAGTTCGTTGACCTGACGCTCGCCTATCATCGGCGCCGAGCCCACCAACACTGCGGCGAAGTTGTATTGACGCATGCACCAGCTGAAAGTGAAGAACGCATAGACGAACACCGTCGCCAGGCACAGCAGCTTGATTTCCGACATGCCTTGGGACGCCTGCTGCACCAGCGGCAGGTCGGCCAACAGCGACAATGCGCGGTCGGACGCACCGAGCACGGTGAGGATGCCGGCAAGAATGATCAGGGTGCTGGAGGCGAAGAACGATGCGTTGCGCTCCAGGTTGCCTATCACGCTGGCATCAGCGATGCGGTTGTCGCGCAGCAGCATGCGGCGCATCCAATCCTCGCGGTAAAGGTGCAACACGCTGGCCAGGCACGCAGTATCGCGCCCCTTCCAGGTGGCATAGCGTGTGTAGCCGCCCCAGCAGATGGCGAACCAGCAGACGGCCAGGAGGTTGCCCAGGTTGCTTTGGATGAAGGTCATGCAGGAATCCCTTTAAAGAGAAACAGACCGGTTTTCGACGCCCGGATTCGTTAAAAGACACGTGTCTGGCGTTCAGTTTTTGCCTGCACTGACCTCATCGTCGGCAAGCCGGCTCCCACAAGGGATCACTGCCCCCTCTGTGGGAGCCGGCTTGCCGGCGATGAGGCCAGGACAGAAAGACGGTAATAAAAAACCCCGCACCTGTTCAGATGCGGGGTTCGGTTTGCCACCCTTGACTGGCGCCCTTCGGCTTGTGGCCGGCACCAACACCGGGTTCAATCCGTTACGTTAGGCCAGCGCCTCGCGCGGCTTGCCCAGCATGCGGTCGCAGACCACGGCGACAGCCAGGGTGACCACCGATGGCACCAGCCAGGCCATGCCTTCGTTGCTGAACGGCAGGTGAGCCAGGGCGTCAGGCAGTACGTGGGCGAAGCTGCTGCCCTTGATGGCGTCGACAACGCCGAACACCAGCGACACCAGCATGACCGGGGCCAGGATGCGGGTTGGGGAGTTCCACAGGTCCTTCACGAAGCTCAGGCCCACGACCACGATGCACGGCGGGTAGATCGCCGTCAGCACCGGGATCGAGAACATGATCAGCTTGGTCAGGCCCAGGTTGGAGATCACCAGCGAGAAACCAGCCAGGATCACCACCAGGGCACGGTACGACAGCGGCAGGATCTGGCTGAAGTATTCGGCACAGGCGCAGGTCAGACCAACGGCGGTGACCAGGCAGGCCAGTGCGATCAGTACGGCCAGGAAACCACTGCCCAGCGAACCGAAGGTGTGCTGCACATAGGCATGCAATACCATCGCACCGTTGGTGGCATCGGCTGCGATGTCATGGCTGCCCGCACCGAGGCGGAACAGGCTGACATACACCAGGACCAGACCCAGGCCGGCAATCAGGCCCGCAATGATGGCATAGCGAGTGATCAGCTTCGGCGACTCGACGCCACGCGAACGGATGGCATTGACGATGACGATACCGAAGACCAGTGCCCCCAGCGTGTCCATGGTCAGGTAGCCATCGGAGAAACCTTTGGAGAACGCGGCGGCGGCGTAGGCAGGCTGGGCCTCACCGATCGTGCCGGCCGGCAATGCGAACGCCGCGATGCCCAGCACAGCCAGGGCGATGATCTTCAAGGGCGCGAGGAAACGCCCCACGGTGTCGAGCAACTTACCCGGGTACATCGACACGGCCAGGACCACGGCGAAGTACACCACGCTGTAGATGAGCAGTGCCAGCGGGCTTTCACCGGTCAGCGGCGCCACGCCTACTTCGAACGACACGGTCGCGGTGCGTGGGGTTGCGAACAGCGGGCCGACCGAGAGGTAGCACACCGCCGCCAGCAGGCCGCCGAAGAACTTGCCGATCGGGCTGCTCAGGGCGTCCATGCCGCCACCGACCTTGGCCAGGGCGATCACGGTGATGACCGGCAGGCCCACGGCGGTGACCAGGAAGCCGAGTGCGGCCATCCATACGTTCGGGCCAGACTGCAGGCCGACGATAGGCGGGAAGATGATGTTGCCAGCGCCTACGAAAAGCGCAAACGTCATAAAGCCAAGCGCCAGGATATCCTGGCCTTTTAACACTTTCATTTAAGGAAATACCACACTGCTGAAATCGGGAGTCGGAGGGGATTTCCCATAGGATGAAGGGAAATGCTGCCCGGCTTGGTGAGCCAGACCCGTTTAGCGTGTCGTTCCCTTTTGGGGTACGGGCACAGAGTGAACGCGTAGCCTACCTGTTTTGCCCGGCAAACGCACTGGCACAGTGTTGCTTGTCCGATGTGCGTATGTGTTTGTCGTCTTGTTGAACGTGTTAGGCGACCATTTATTGCGTATTCAAACGAATGTCTGGTTGAAAATCCTGATTGTGCCCAACGGATTTTCCTAATGCCTACCGACCTCCTGCTTCAGCCGCGCTCGCCACCCAAGGAACGCAAAACGACAAAGGCCACCCGAAGGTGGCCTTTGTGCGCGTGGGGGGTACTACGTGTTACTTACTTCTTGACTTCCCAGCCAGTCAGCTCGGCCAGGGCCTTGCCGATGTCAGCCAGGGAACGCACGGTTTTCACACCGGCGTCCTGCAGGGCGGCGAACTTCTCGTCCGCGGTACCCTTGCCACCGGAGATGATGGCGCCAGCGTGGCCCATGCGCTTGCCCGCAGGTGCGGTAACACCGGCGATGTAGGAAACGACAGGCTTGGTCACGTTGGCCTTGATGTAGGCCGCGGCTTCTTCTTCAGCGGAACCGCCGATCTCACCGATCATGACGATCGCTTCGGTCTTCGGATCTTCCTGGAACAGCTTCAGGATGTCGATGAAGTTGGAGCCCGGGATCGGGTCACCGCCGATGCCGACGCAGGTCGACTGGCCGAAACCGGCGTCGGTGGTCTGCTTGACAGCTTCGTAGGTCAGGGTGCCGGAACGCGAAACGATACCGACCTTGCCTGGCAGGTGGATGTGACCCGGCATGATGCCGATCTTGCACTCGCCCGGAGTGATCACGCCTGGGCAGTTCGGGCCGATCAGGGTCACACCCAGCTCGTCGCACTTGACCTTGGCGTCCAGCATGTCGAGGGTAGGGATACCCTCGGTGATGCAGACGATCAGCTTGATGCCACCGAAGGCGGCTTCCAGGATCGAGTCCTTGCAGAAAGGAGCCGGTACGTAGATCACCGACGCGTCAGCGCCGGTAGCTTCTACGGCTTCTTTCACGGTGTTGAACACCGGCAGGCCCAGGTGGGTGGTGCCACCCTTGCCCGGGGTGACGCCGCCGACCATCTTGGTGCCGTAGGCGATGGCTTGTTCGGAGTGGAAAGTACCCTGCGAGCCGGTGAAGCCCTGGCAGATGACTTTGGTGTCTTTATTGATCAGGACGCTCATTACTTGCCCTCCGCAGCTTTGACAACTTGTTGAGCAGCGTCGGTCAGGCTGGTTGCCGCAATGATGTTCAAACCGCTTTCTGCCAGTACTTTAGCGCCCAGTTCGGCGTTGTTGCCTTCGAGGCGAACGACGACCGGAACCTTGACGCCGACTTCTTTCACTGCACCGATGATGCCTTCGGCAATCATGTCGCAGCGAACGATGCCGCCGAAGATGTTGACCAGTACGGCCGCGACATTGCTGTCGGACAGGATGATCTTGAACGCTTCGGTAACGCGCTCTTTGGTGGCACCGCCGCCAACGTCGAGGAAGTTGGCAGGCTTGCCGCCATGCAGGTTGACGATGTCCATGGTACCCATGGCCAGGCCGGCACCGTTGACCATGCAGCCGATGTTGCCTTCGAGGGCAACGTAGTTCAGTTCGAACTTGGCGGCGTGGGCTTCACGGGCGTCGTCCTGCGACGGGTCGTGGAAGGTCTTCAGCTTAGGCTGACGGTACATGGCGTTGGCGTCGATGTTGATCTTGGCATCGAGGCAGTGCAGGTCGCCATCGGCCTTGATCACCAGCGGGTTCACTTCCAGCAGGGCCAGATCGTGATCCTTGAACAGCTTGGCCAGGCCTACGAAGATCTTGGCGAACTGCTGAACTTGCTTGCCTTCCAGGCCCAGCTGGAACGCCAGCTCGCGACCCTGGAACGGCTGAGCGCCGACCAGTGGATCGATGGTGGCCTTGAGGATCTTCTCAGGAGTGTCGTGAGCGACTTTCTCGATGTCCACGCCACCTTCGGTGGAAGCCATGAACACGATGCGGCGGCTCGAACGATCGACTACAGCGCCCAGGTACAGCTCTTTGGCGATGTCAGTGCAGGATTCGACCAGGATCTTGGAAACTGGCTGACCATTGGCGTCGGTCTGGTAGGTAACCAGGTTCTTGCCAAGCCACTGGGCAGCGAACGCCTTGGCGTCTTCCTTGCTGCGAACCAGCTTGACGCCGCCCGCTTTACCGCGACCACCAGCGTGAACCTGGGCTTTTACAACCCACTCGGAACCGCCGATCTTGTCGCAGGCTTCTGCTGCAGCTTCAGGGGTGTCGACTGCGAAACCCTTGGAAACTGGCAGGCCGTATTCAGCGAACAGCTGCTTACCCTGATACTCGTGAAGATTCATGCTTTTTACCGTCTTCGTTAGGTACTGCGCTTCGGCGCTGCGCCATTACTGGCGCCGCACCACCTGTGACCGTTGACCCCGGGTTTTCCCATGTGATCCGGTCCGGCGGACGTTCCGCGGTGAGTCTTGCACGCAAGACCCACGACGGGCAGACCGCCGTGGTTTCTTATAATTAACGCTTCTTACGGTTGGCGACGTGAATGGCACCGCCATTCACCGCCAGCGCTGCTTCATGCAACGCTTCGGACAGGGTCGGATGGCTGAAGACCATCATGCCCAGATCCTCGGCACTGGTGCCGAATTCCATTGCGATCGCGCCCTGCTGTACCAGTTCGGCAGCCGATGGGCCAATCACGTGAACACCCAGGACGCGGTCGGTCTTGGCGTCGGCGATGACCTTGACGAAACCACCGGTATCGTTGGCTGCCATCGCACGGCCGCTGGCCGCGAACGGGAAGGTGCCTACGTTAACCTCAACACCCTCGGCCTTCAAGGCTTGTTCGGTCTTGCCGACCCACGCGATTTCCGGGTGGGTGTAGATGACCGACGGGATCAGGTCGTAGTTCATCTGGGCTTTGTGGCCCTTGATGCGCTCGACGACCATGATGCCCTCTTCCGAGGCCTTGTGCGCCAGCATCATGCCACGCACCACGTCACCGATGGCGAATACGCCCGGAACGCTGGTAGCGCAGTGGTCATCGACGAAGATGTAGCCACGCTCGTCGATGGTCACACCGCTGTCGGCAGCCAGCAGGTCAGTGGTCACCGGACGACGGCCGACCGCGACGATCAGCTTGTCGAAGGTGATCTTCTGCTCGCCTTCGGCGTTGGTGTAGGTGACTTCTACTTCGTTGCCGTTGACTTTCGAGCCGGTGACGCGAGCGCCCAGCTTGATGTCCAGGCCTTGCTTGGTCAGGGTCTTCTGGGCTTCTTTCGACACGGCAGTGTCGGCAGCCATCAGGAAGGTGTCCAGGGCTTCCAGGACGGTGACTTCGGCACCCAGGCGAGCCCAGACCGAGCCCAGTTCCAGGCCGATCACGCCGGCACCGATGACGCCCAGGCGCTTCGGTACAGCCTGGAATTCCAGGGCGCCGGTGGAATCGACGATGACGTTCTGGTCGACCGGAGCCGGTGGAATGTCGATCGGACGCGAGCCGGAAGCCAGGATCACGTTCTCGGCTTCGATGACTTCGGTGGTGCCGTCAGCCTTGGTGACTTCGACTTTCTTGCCAGCCAGCAGCTTGCCATGGCCCTGGATCGAAGTGACGCCGTTGGCCTTGAACAGGGTGGCAACACCGCCGGTCAGGTTCTTGACGATGCCGGCCTTGCGGCCAACCATCGCGGCGACGTCCATCTTCACTTCACCCGTGGAGATACCGTGGACGTTGAAGCTCTCTTTGGCTTCCTTGTACTTCCAGGAGCTGTCCAGCAGCGCCTTGGAAGGAATGCAACCTACGTTCAGGCAGGTGCCGCCCAGGGCCAGCTTGCCCTCGGCGTCGGTGTACTTCTCGATACAGGCAGTCTTCAGACCGAGTTGGGCAGCCTTGATGGCGGCAACATAGCCGCCAGGACCTGCACCAATCACCACTACGTCGAATTTCTGGGTCATAAAAGATTCCTTATCAGCTACAAGCTACAAGCCGCGTACCGCACGGCCCCGTCTCTTGAAGAACGGGGCCGGCGGCGCGCAGCTAGTTGATTAGATGTCCAGCAGCAGGCGAGACGGATCTTCCAGCAGGTTCTTGATGGTCACCAGGAAGGTTACCGCTTCCTTGCCGTCGATCAGGCGGTGGTCGTAGGACAGCGCCAGGTACATCATTGGGCGGATCACCACTTGGCCATTGATGGCCATCGGGCGCTGGATGATGTTGTGCATGCCCAGGATCGCGGCCTGCGGCGGGTTGACGATCGGGGTCGACATCATCGAGCCGAAGGTACCACCGTTGGTGATGGTGAAGGTACCGCCAGTCATTTCTTCGATGGCCAGCTTGCCGTCACGGGCCTTCTTGCCGAAGGTAGCGATGCCGTTCTCGATTTCCGCCAGGCTCATCGACTCGGCGTTGCGCAGTACCGGTACCACCAGGCCACGGTCGCTGGAAACAGCGACGCCAACGTCTGCATAACCGTGGTAGACGATGTCGTTGCCGTCGATCGAGGCGTTGACCGCCGGGAAGCGCTTCAGCGCCTCGGTGGCGGCCTTGACGAAGAACGACATGAAGCCCAGGCGCACGCCGTTGTGGGTCTTCTCGAACAGGTCCTTGTACTTCGAACGCAGGGCCATGACTTCGGTCATGTCGACTTCGTTGAAGGTGGTCAGCATCGCCATGTTCGACTGGGCTTCGACCAGACGCTCGGCGATCTTGGCGCGCAGGCGGGTCATCGGCACACGCTTCTCGGTACGGTCGCCAGCGGCGACGACGACCGGAGCAGCGGCGGCGGCAGCGGCCGGCTTGGCAGCTGGAGCCGGAGCCGACTTTTTGTTGGCGACGGCGGCGACGACGTCTTCCTTGGTGATGCGACCGCCCTTGCCGGTGCCGGCAACGGTAGCCAGGTCGATACCGTTCTCTTCAGCCAGCTTGCGCGCGGCAGGTGCGGCAACCGGGTCGTCTTCGCCAGCGTCGGCGGCGGCAGCAGCGGCTGGAGCGGCAGCGGCTGGGGCGGCAGCTGGAGCAGCGGCGGCAGCGCCGCCTTCCACGATCGAGCCCAGCACTTCGTCGGACAGGACGGTATCGCCCTCGCCCTTGACGATGGCGCCCAGCACGCCGTCGGCGGTGGCCAGGACTTCCAGTACGACTTTGTCGGTTTCGATGTCGACGATCAGCTCGTCACGCTTGACGGCGTCGCCCGGCTGCTTGTGCCAGGTGGCAACGGTGCCATCGGCAACCGATTCCGGGAAGGTTGGGGCTTTGATCTCGATAGCCATTATCTGTGTTTCCTTAAATTCGGTTTCAGGTGCGCGAAGGCGTTAGACAGTGAACGCGTCTTGCAGCAGTTTTTCCTGCTGTTCGGCGTGCTTCGATGCGTAACCACAGGCTGGCGCGGCGGACGCGTCGCGGCCGGCGTATTCCAGGACCAGTGCCTTGTTGTGGCGGCCCAGGATACGGCGCATGTGGTGCTGGCTGCTGTACCAGGCGCCCTGGTTCATCGGCTCTTCCTGACACCACACTGCATGCTTGAGGTTGGTGTAAGGCGCCAGGATTTCGACCAGGTCGTCCTCAGGGAACGGATACAGCTGTTCGATACGCACGATGGCGATGTCTTCACGGCCTTCGGCACGGCGTTTTTCCAGCAGGTCGTAGTAGACCTTGCCGCCGCACAGGACCAGGCGTTCGACCTTGGCCGGATCGAGGGTATCGATTTCCGGGATCACGGTCTGGAACGAGCCTTCGGCCAGGTCTTCCAGGGTCGAGATGGCCAGCTTGTGGCGCAGCAGCGACTTCGGCGTCAGCACGACCAACGGCTTGCGCAGCGGGCGGATGACCTGGCGACGCAGCAGGTGGTAGATCTGTGCTGGAGTGGTCGGCACGCACACCTGGATGTTGTGCTCGGCGCACAGCTGCAGGTAACGCTCCAGACGCGCGGAGGAGTGCTCCGGGCCCTGCCCTTCATAACCGTGTGGCAGCAGCATGGTCAGACCGCACAGACGGCCCCACTTGTGCTCGCCGCTGGTGATGAACTGGTCGATCACCACTTGCGCGCCGTTGGCGAAGTCGCCGAACTGGGCTTCCCAGATCACCAGCGCGTTCGGCGTGGTGGTCGAGTAGCCGTATTCGAAAGCCAGTACCGCTTCTTCCGAAAGGAAGGAGTCGTACAGGTCGAAGCGCGGCTGGCCCGGGAACAGGTTCTTCAGCGGGACGTAGGTGCTGGCGTCCTTCTGGTTGTGCAGCACCGCGTGACGGTGCGAGAAGGTGCCACGGCCGATGTCCTGGCCGGTCATGCGGATCGGGTGACCCTCGAACTGCAGGGTGGCGTAGGCCATGGTCTCGGCGTAACCCCAGTTGATCGGCAAGCCGCCGGCTTGCATCTTCTGGCGGTCTTCGTAGATCTTCGCGACCTGACGCTGGACGACGAAGCCCTCTGGCAGTTCCAGCAGCTTGGCCGACAGTTCCTGCAGGGTCTTGAGGTCGAAGCGGGTGTCGTGACGCGCGGTCCAGGCATGGCCCAGGTAGGGGCGCCAGTCGACGAACAGCTCGCGGTTCGGCTCCTTGACCAGGCTCTTGACGACGTGCAGGCCGTTGTCCAGGGCGTTGCGGTACTCGTCGATCTTGGCCTGGGCGCGTTCGGCATCGATGCGGCCGGCACTGATCAGTTGCTCAGCGTACAGCTCACGTGTGGTGCGCTGCTTGCTGATCTGCTGGTACATCAGCGGCTGGGTGCCGTTCGGCTCGTCGGCCTCGTTGTGGCCACGGCGGCGGTAGCAGACCAGGTCGATGACCACGTCACGCTTGAACTGCATGCGGTAATCGATGGCCAGCTGGGTGACGAACATCACCGCTTCCGGATCGTCGCCGTTCACGTGCAGGATCGGTGCCTGGATCATCTTGGCAACGTCGGTGGCGTACTCGGTGGAGCGCGCGTCCAGCGGGTTGCTGATGGTGAAGCCGACCTGGTTATTGATCACGATGTGCACGGTGCCGCCGGTCTTGAAACCGCGGGTCTGCGACATCTGGAAGGTTTCCATGACCACGCCCTGGCCGGCGAACGCCGCGTCGCCGTGGATCGAGATCGGCAGGACCTTGTCGCCAACGCTGTCGTTGCGGCGATCCTGGCGGGCGCGAACCGAACCTTCAACCACTGGCGAGACGATTTCCAGGTGGGAGGGGTTGAACGCCATGGCCAGGTGAACTTCGCCACCAGGGGTCATCACGTTGGAGGAGAAGCCCTGGTGATACTTCACGTCACCGGAGCCCAGCTCGTTCATCTTCTTGCCTTCGAACTCGTCGAACAGCTCGCGCGGGTTCTTGCCGAAGGTGTTGACGAGCACGTTCAGGCGGCCACGGTGGGCCATGCCGATCACGACTTCCTTGGTACCGTAGGAACCGGAGCGCTGGATCATTTCGTCCAGCATCGGGATCAGGCTCTCGCCGCCTTCCAGGCCGAAGCGCTTGGTGCCCGGGTACTTGGTGCCCAGGTACTTCTCCAGGCCCTCACCGGCCGTGACGCGCTCGAGCAGGTGCGCCTGCACATCGGCGGAGAATTCCGGACGGCCACGCACGCTTTCCAGGCGCTGCTGGAACCAGCTGCGCTGCTCGGAATCGACGATGTGGGTGAATTCGGCACCAATGGTGCGACAATATGTCTTCTCGAGCGCCTCGAAGATTTCGCGTAGGCTCGCTTCCTCTTTGCCGATGAACAGGTCGCCGGCACGGAAGGTCGTATCAAGATCGGCATTGGTCAAGCCGTAATGATTGATCGACAGGTCTACGGGCGCAGGACGCTGCCACAACCCCAACGGGTCGAGCTTGGCAGCCTGATGGCCGCGCATACGATAGGCCTGGATCAGTCGCAGCACTTCAACCTGCTTCTTCTCGTGCTCTGTGCTCACGCTCCCGGCTGAAACCGGTTGGGCGCGGCGCTGGTTCTTTGCCAGCAATACGAAATGGTCGCGGATCGTCGAGTGCGATACATCGGTAGCGGTGCTGCCGTCGGCGGGCAACTTCTGGAAGTAGGTGCGCCACTCTTCTGGCACAGCGTTAGGGTCGTGCAGGTAGAGCTCATAAAGCTCTTCCACATATGCAGCGTTACCACCTGAAAGGTGGGCGCTTTCCCACATGCGCTGCATCACGCTTTCTTGCATGCTTGGTCACCCTCGGTTAGGGGACTGATCGGCGAGAGCCACAGCAAACCTGGAAAAGTCCGAACACAGCGACTGAACCACGCCACCTGGATCCTGCTGATTTTCCGGGTACCAGCCCGGAAGCCCCTGCTGGTCTCATATCTTCATAGGTAATGAGCGCGGGCTTTGTGGGCCCTTGCTCGGGTTTTACCTCAGTGCGGGCTCACCACCCGCACCTCGGCTTACTGCAGGTACAACGTTTTGAATCAGGTGCCGCTCTGCAGCAGCATGTTACGTACGTGGCCGATAGCCTTGGTCGGGTTCAGACCCTTCGGGCAAACGTTCACGCAGTTCATGATCCCGCGGCAGCGGAATACGCTGAACGGGTCATCCAGGGACGCCAGGCGCTCCTGAGTCTTGGTGTCACGGCTGTCGGCCAGGAAGCGATAGGCCTGCAGCAATGCGGCGGGGCCCAGGAACTTGTCCGGGTTCCACCAGAACGATGGGCAGGAGGTCGAGCAGCAAGCGCACAGGATGCACTCGTACAGACCGTCCAGCTTGTCGCGGTCTTCCGGCGACTGCAGACGCTCGATGGCCGGAGCCGGCGTGTCGTTCTGCAGGAACGGCTTCACCTTCTCGTACTGCTTGTAGAAGATGCTCATATCGACCACCAGGTCACGAATGACCGGCAGGCCAGGCAGCGGGCGCAGCACCAGCTTGTTGCCCTTGACCACGCCCGACAGCGGGGTGATGCAGGCCAGGCCGTTCTTGCCGTTCATGTTCATGCCATCGGAACCGCACACGCCTTCACGGCAGGAGCGACGGTACGAGAAGCCCTCGTCCTTTTCCTTGATCAGTGCCAGCACGTCCAGAACCATCAGGTCCTTGCCGCCGGTATCGACGTCGAACGACTCCATCTTGGGCGCCGAGTCGGTGTCGGGGTTGTAGCGATAAACTTCGACTTTCAACATAGCAGCCACCCTTAGTAAGTCCGGACTTTTGGTTCGAAGGCAGGAACTGTCTTCGGCGCAAAGTTGACGCCGCGCTTGGCAACGCGCTTCTCACCCGGGTAGTACAGGGTGTGGCACAGCCAGTTCTCGTCGTCACGGTCTTCGAAGTCTTCACGGGCGTGCGCGCCGCGGGACTCTTTACGGGCTTCGGCCGCGATGGCGGTAGCTTCGGCGACTTCCAGCAGGTTCTGCAGCTCCAGCGCTTCGATACGCGCGGTGTTGAAGGCCTGGGACTTGTCGTTGATCTTGACGTTGGCGATGCGGTCACGCAGGCCAGCCAACTGCTCGATACCCTTCTGCATGTATTCGCCGGTACGGAATACACCGAAGTAGTTCTGCATGCAGCTCTGCAGCTCGCGCTTCAGGCTTGCCACGTCTTCGCCACTGGTACGCTCGTTGAGCTTGTTCAGGCGGTTCAGGGCAACATCGACGTCGGTGTCGCTGGCATCGCGGTACTCGACGCCTTCGGTCAGCGCCTTTTCCAGGTGCAGGCCGGCGGCACGACCGAATACAACCAGGTCGAGCAGCGAGTTGCCGCCCAGGCGGTTGGCGCCATGGACCGACACACAGGCCACTTCACCCACGGCGAACAGACCCGGAATGATGTGGTCCTTGCCTTCGGCGTCCATGGTGATGGCCTGGCCATGAATGTTGGTGGCAACGCCGCCCATCATGTAATGGCAGGTCGGCACGACCGGAACCGGGGCGACCACCGGGTCGACGTGGGCGAAGGTCTTGGACAGCTCGCAAATACCTGGCAGGCGGCTGTGCAGCACTTCCTCGCCCAGGTGATCCAGCTTCAGCAGCACGTGGTCCTTGTTCGGGCCCACGCCGTTACCGGCGATGATTTCCTTGACCATGGAGCGGGCGACCACGTCGCGGCCGGCCAGGTCTTTCGCGTTCGGCGCGTAACGCTCCATGAAGCGCTCGCCGTGGGCGTTGATCAGGTAGCCACCTTCACCGCGGCAACCTTCGGTGACCAGTACACCGGCGCCGGCGATGCCGGTCGGGTGGAACTGCCACATCTCGATATCCTGCACCGGCACGCCGGCACGCAGGGCCATGCCGATACCGTCACCGGTATTGATCAGGGCGTTGGTGGTGGAGGCGTAGATACGGCCAGCACCGCCAGTCGCCAGCACGGTGGCCTTGGACTTGATGTACATGGTTTCGCCGGTTTCGATGCAGATCGCGATCACACCGACGAACGCGCCGTCCTGGTTCTTCACCAGGTCAACGGCGTAGTACTCGTTGAGGAAGGTGGTGCCTGCCTTCAGGTTGCCCTGGTACAGGGTGTGCAGCAGCGCGTGACCGGTACGGTCGGAGGCTGCGCAGGTACGGGCAGCCTGGCCGCCCTTGCCGAAGTCCTTGGACTGGCCACCGAACGGACGCTGGTAGATACGACCGGTTTCGGTACGCGAGAACGGCAGGCCCATGTGGTCCAGCTCGAAGACCGCGGCCGGGCCTTCCTGACACATGTATTCGATAGCGTCCTGGTCACCGATGTAGTCGGAACCCTTGACGGTATCGTACATGTGCCAGCGCCAGTCGTCGTTCGGGTCGGCCGAAGCGATGGCGCAGGTGATGCCGCCCTGGGCGGAAACGGTATGCGAACGAGTCGGGAACACCTTGGTGACTACAGCGGTCTTGTGGCCGCCTTGAGCCAGTTGCAGCGCTGCGCGCATGCCCGCGCCGCCGCCACCGATGATGATGGCGTCGAAGGAAATGGTTGGAATGTTAGCCATGAATCAGATACCCCAGAGAATCTGCACACCCCAGACGAAGTAAGCGAACATCGCAACGCCGCATACCGCCTGGAACAGGAAACGAATCGCAGTCGCCGACTTGCCGAACGCCATCGGCGTCAGGTAGTCGGTGGCAATGGTCCACATGCCGACCCAGGCGTGGGCGCCCAGGGCAACGAGGGCCAGCAGACTGAAGATGCGCATCGCGTTGTTGGTGAACAGAGCGTGCCACTGGGCGTAGTCGATGCCCGGGTGGGCGGCGAGGTAGCCGATCAGGAAAATGAAGTAAGCCGCGAGAACGACCGCCGAGACGCGCTGCGCCATCCAGTCGTAGAGGCCCGAACGCGACAGGTTCGTGACGTTAGTTACCATACCCAAACTCCTGCCAGAACGATCAGCACCACGGAGATGACGATCACGATTTTCGAGCCCAGCTTGCCGCCTTCCAGCGTCTCACCGACACCCATGTCCATGATCAGGTGGCGCACACCTGCCACGAGGTGGTACAGCAGGCCGGACAGCAGGCCCCAGGTCACCAGTTTGGCCAGCGGACTGGTCAGACACGCCTTCACCTCGGCAAAGCCTTCCTCCGAACCCAGCGACTTGCCCAGTGCGTACAGCATGATGGCAAGGCCGAGGAAGAGGATGACGCCGGAAATACGGTGAAGAATGGACGTGTACGCGGTGATCGGGAGTTTGATGGTCCTTAGGTCTAGGTTTACAGGTCGTTGGCTTTTCACGGCTTTTTTCACACTGAAGAGCCCCTAGCTAACAGGGCAAAGTTGTTGGTAAGTGTACTGGTCAGGTACCCACCACCCAGGAGAGCGACGACACCCAGCAGGGCGGGCTTGAAAGCCCCTGGGAGTCGGCTGCCGAGTATAGACAGTTAGGCTGCTTATGACAACGTGAGGGGCTAGCCCAAATAGCGCATTGCCTTTAAGGGACAAAAGGCGTAAACGGGCGAGAATTTCGTGAAAAATCAGGCCTCAGAGGGCGTTTCAACCAGCCTTTAGGCAAATTGACATTCGAATTTATCCCTCTATAGTGGTGCGGGCCCTGCGTGGGGGGTCTGTCTGATGATTTCAAGCATTAATAGGAGGCCACATGGCTGACAAAAAAGCGCAGTTGATCATCGAGGGCGCTGCCCCCGTCGAGCTGCCCATTTTAACCGGCACCGTTGGTCCCGATGTTATCGACGTCCGCGGGTTGGGGGCATCAGGCCACTTCACCTTCGACCCTGGTTTCATGGCGACCGCCTCGTGCGAGTCGAAGATCACCTACATCGATGGCGACAAGGGCGTGCTGCTGCACCGCGGCTACCCGATCGAACAGCTCGCCGAACAGTCGGACTACCTCGAGACCTGCTACCTGCTGCTCAACGGCGAACTGCCGAATGCCGAGCAGAAGGCCCAGTTCGTCAGCACCGTGAAGAACCACACCATGGTTCACGAGCAGCTGAAGTCGTTCTTCAACGGATTCCGCCGCGACGCCCACCCCATGGCAGTGATGTGCGGCGTGGTCGGCGCCCTGTCGGCGTTCTATCACGACTCGCTGGACATCAATAACCCGCAGCACCGCGAAATCTCCGCGGTACGCCTGGTCGCGAAAATGCCGACCCTGGCCGCGATGGTCTACAAGTACTCCATGGGCCAACCCATGATGTACCCGCGCAATGACCTGTCGTACGCGGAAAACTTCCTGCACATGATGTTCAACACCCCGTGCGAGATCAAACCGATCAGCCCGGTGCTGGCCAAGGCGATGGACCGGATCTTCATCCTCCACGCCGACCACGAGCAGAACGCCTCCACCTCCACCGTACGCCTGGCGGGCTCCTCGGGCGCCAACCCGTTCGCCTGTATCGCCGCCGGCATCGCCGCACTGTGGGGCCCGGCCCACGGCGGTGCGAACGAAGCCGTACTGACCATGCTCGATGAAATCGGCGACGTCTCGAACATCGACAAGTTCATCGCCAAGGCCAAGGACAAGAACGATCCGTTCAAGCTCATGGGCTTCGGTCACCGCGTGTACAAGAACCGCGACCCGCGCGCCACCGTGATGAAGAAGACCTGCGACGAAGTGCTCAGCGAGCTGGGCATCAAGAACGACCCGCAACTGGAACTGGCCATGCGCCTGGAAGAGATCGCCCTGACCGATCCGTACTTCGTCGAGCGCTCGCTGTACCCGAACGTCGACTTCTACTCGGGCATCATCCTCAAGGCCATCGGTATTCCGACCAGCATGTTCACCGTGATCTTCGCCCTGGCGCGGACCGTCGGCTGGATCTCGCACTGGAAGGAAATGCTCTCCAGCCCGTACAAGATCGGCCGCCCGCGCCAGCTGTACACCGGCTACGAGCAGCGTGACATCGTCGAGCTGAAAGACCGCAAGTAAGCCTTTTCGGCCGAACGCAAAAAGGCTGCCCTCGGGCAGCCTTTCTTGTTTCTGCGTTACCGGCGCCGATCACTGTTTCTCGGCACGCTCCTTCAACCCCTTCAGGGTATTGAACGGTGCATCCACCACGAACTTGTTGGCCAGCCAGGACGGCACGCTGCCACCTGGCTCGGTGTGCACCTGGTAGGTCACCTCGGTGCTGTCACCCTTGGGCACCAGCTTCCAGAAGCCCTCTACCTGGGCAACGCGCACGAAGCCCTTTTCCTCCGGCAGATACTTCGGCTGTTCCTCAAGCTTGCGGGTCAGGCTGCCATCGGCCTCCTGGACTGTGGTCACATGCAGGACGGAATCGCGTGGCGTCACCGGCCATGGCGTATTGAACTGGGTGTAGGTCCAGCTCTGGTCGCCCTCGCTCTTGAGCAGTTTCTGCGACTTGCACTCGTGGATCCAGGCGCAGGCCCCCGCCACGTCCTCCTGCAGCGCCTTGACCTTGGCCAGCGGTGCATTGATCACGGTCACGCCACGGTAGGCCTTGTACTTGGAACCGGCCACCTCGCTGAGGGACACCTTGATCCCCTCCTCGTCCTTGGCCACCTGCCAGTTCTCGGCCCAAGCCGTCGGTGCCAGCACGACACCCATGCCACACAGCAGTGCAATACGCTTGATCGATCTCATCATCTTGTTCCTTGTTGTCGAGGATCCAACCTGTCACGCCGCCGTCATCTGCTCCAGCCACCCGATGATGCGGATGGCCTCGTCACGATCGTTGCCACAGATGTCCGCTTCCGCCTTGAAGCCGCCACACACTTTGGGCCGCTCGGGCTTGCCGAACAGCGCACAGAGGTTTTCGACATTCAGGTGCAGGCAGCGTTCGCCGGCCGGCTTGCCCTGCGGCATGCCGGGGATAGGTGAACTGATGGACGGGGCGATGCAGCAGGCACCGCAGCCCTCGCGGCATTTCATGACAACAGGACTCCCAGGAGCAAAACGGGACGAACGTCCCTGGATACTAACCGCTCAAACATATGTTTGAAATTGCCGAGCGAATGAAAAAGACGGTGACCCGGCAGTCAGTTGCGGAATTCGAAATCGATCGCCGCGCCGTCGACGTCGCGCCGACTGTCGTTGCGCAACTGCAGCTGCATTTCGTTGCTGATCAGCCGGCCGTTGAGCTGGAACGGGCTGCTGTCGGATTCCGGCTTGGTGGGGAACATCGACGGCAGCAGAGGTTTGCGCACCACCGGCCCGTCACCCAGGTCCGGCTCGAGGTGCCTGACCATTTCACTCGGCAGGCTCAGGTCGATCTTCTGCTTGGGTAGCGATTTGGCGACAGCCTTGCTGACAGGCTTGGCCTTCACCTTGGGCTTGACCTTTGGTTTGGCCTTGGGCTTGGCTGCAGCCTTGGCCGGCGACTTGTGCACCCCCTGCGCCTTGGTTGCAGGCTCGGCAGCCTGCACCGCTCCGGCCGGCAGCCAGGGCAACGCGCAACACAGGGCAATGACAAGAGGACGAAACAGGTTCATGGGTACCGGGAGCGTAAGCTGCAAAACGCGTATGCTCCCTGTTCCCCGCTCATCTGACAAGCCTACAAAAGTGAACCTGTCGGCTCGCGGCACAATTGCTGGGCCAGCAGCCCCAGGGTCATCACCGCGCGCTCCGCCTCGCGGTTCCAGGGAATACCGCAATTGAGCCGGATACAGTGGTTGAACTGCTCCGTGTTACTGAAGATCAGCCCCGGCGCGATGCTGATCCCCTGTTCCAGCGCCCGCACATGCAGCTCCTGGGTATTGACTCGCCCTGGCAGGCTGACCCAAAGAATGAAGCCGCCGGTGGGCCGGGTCATCTGCGTGCCTTCGGGGAAGTGCTGCTGCACCGCCAGCTGGTAGGCACTGAGGTTCTTGCGATACTCCTGGCGAATGTAGCGCAGGTGGCGATCGTAGCCGCCGTTCTCCAGGTAGGCGGCCACCGCCATCTGCGTGACACTGCAGGCCGAGTGTGTAGTGAAGGTCTGCAGGCGCTGGATCTCGTCCTGGTAGCGCCCGGCGATCATCCAGCCGACCCGCACCCCTGGCGACAGGGTCTTGGAGAAGCTCGAGCAGTAGATCACCCGGTCGAGGCGATCGAACGCCTTGAGCGCCTTGGTGCGCCCCTGCTCGAACATCAGCTCACCGTAGATATCATCCTCGACGATCTGTATGTCGAAGTCCGAGGCCAGGCGCAGCAACTGCTTCTGCCGCTCCTCGGGGATGGTGCCGCCCAAGGGATTGCTCAAGCGCGCCGTCAGTACCAGCGCCTTGATCGACCACTGGTTGGCTGCCAGTTGCAGGGCTTCCAGGCTGATACCGGTAGAGGGATCGCTGGGAATCTCGATGACCTTGAGCCCCAGCAGGTCGGCCAGCTGCAGCAGGCCATAGTAAGTGGGCGACTCGGCCGCAATCAGGTCGCCCGGTCGGGTCAGCACCCGCAGCGCCATCTGCAGGGCATCGACGCAGCCGTGGGTCACCACCACCTCACGCGGATCGACCAGCACGCCGGCATCACGCATGCGAATGGCGATCTGCCGGCGCAGCGGTTCGAAACCCGGGCTGAACATGTAGCTGAAGGCACGCGGGCTGTGGAAGCGCGTCACCTTGGCCAATTGCTGGTGCAGGGCACGCACGGGCAGGTAGTCCACATGCGGCACCGCGGCGCCGAATGGGAAAACCCCATCGCGCCGCGCCTCGACCAGCACTTGCTGGATGATGCTTGCCCGGGTGACCAGGCCCGGGCGCTCGACCCGCGCGATATCCGGGGTCTGCGCCGTCAACGCAGGGGTCTGGTGGACGTAGTAGCCGGACTGCGGCCGGGCACGGATCAGGCCCTGGTCCTCGAGATTGGCGTACGCCTGCAGCACGGTGGCATGGCTGACATTGAGCTGCGCGCTCATCTTGCGCACCGACGGCACCCGCTCCCCCGGCTGGTAGACACCCCGGCGGATGTCATCGGCCAGTTGCTGGGCAATGCGCTGGTACAGCAGCAGGTTGGTCATGGCGTGTTCTCGAAGCGCTGACGGGTCATTGTTCTTGTGTGGCTCACTGCGGGGCCAGAATACCGTAACAGTTACGAAGTGTACTGGGACAGATCGGAGAATAGCCAACAATACAGTTACGTGACAGAGAAGTAATAGCCGACAACGTCGGCGCGCCGACGAACGCTCAAATCACCTTTGATTCTGCCGTTGCCGTTGCCGTTGCCGTTGCCGTTGCCGATCAGGAGTCTAGCGCCATACCCAGCTAGCGACAGCTGCGTCAGCCCAGGCGCCGCCCGTAACTTCGCGACTTCAGGAGGCCGAACGCAGGTCTTGCGGAGGGAGGTGACGGGCATGGATGCCCGTCAAGCGCTGCGCCCCAGGATGGGGCGTTCAGCGCGGTCCTCCCGGGAGCAAGGCCGGAGTGAGGGAACCCGGAGCGAAGCGGAGGGCCGGATGAATGGAGCGCAGCGTTTTTTGGTTACTTTTTGTCGCGTTTGACAAAAAGTGACTCGCCGGGTGGCGAAAGGGTGAATATGCGTCAGTATAGCCAATGAATGCGTTTACAACTGTAAAAACCCACGCCAATCGCATTTGACTTTGACTTTGACTTTGACTTTGACTTTGACTTTGACTTACACAGTGTGTGTTTTTAAAGCTATATGCGCATTCATTTGCGATGGTGACGCATAATCACCTTTCCGCCCTTACGGCGGGTCCCTTTTTGAAGGATCAAAAAGGAACCAAAAAATCCTCGCTCCATTCATCCGGCCCCTACGCTTCGCTCCGGGGTCCCCTCACTCCGGCCTTGCTCCCGGGAGGACCGCGCTGAACGCCCCATCCTGGGGCGCAGCGCTTGACGGGCATCCATGCCCGTCACCTCCCTCCGCAAGACCTGCGCTCGGCCTCCTGAAGTCGCAATTTGTGTCGCCTGAACTATCGCGCACTTAGAAGCAAAAGCAGAGCAAGAGCAAGAGCAAGAGCAAGAGCAAGAGCAAAACTTGGAGATTTATCGATTGAAAATAAGACAATGCACCGACGCACCGAAATACAACCTGAATTCGCATGCAACTTCAAACCAACACTAACTACCACTCGCCAATCAACAAGAACATCAAACTTAAGTCAAGACAACAACTCCCCCTCAACCCGATCCCTCCCCCCCTGCTTGGCCACATATACCCCAGCATCCGCCCGCAACAACAACGCATCCGCCCCCTCCCCCGCCCGCCACCCCGCCACCCCGAAACTCGCCGTGACCCGCCCAACGCCCTCCACCGGCACACTGCGCAAACCCTGCCACAACTCCTGCGCCAGCATCCGCGCCTGCTCGGCATTACTCCCGGGGCACAGCACCATGAACTCCTCCCCGCCCAAGCGGCAGAACACATCGGTGCGCCGCAGCCGATGCGCGATCCGCTGGCACAGATTGCGCAGCACATGATCCCCGACCGCATGCCCGAACTGATCGTTGATACGCTTGAAATGGTCGATATCCAGCATGATCACCGCCAGGTCCAGACCTTCGCGCTGGGCCCGATCCAGTTCGTTGCGCAGCCGCTCCTGGAAATAGCGTCGGTTGTAGATGCCGGTCAGGGCGTCGGTCACCGACAATGCGCGTAACTCTTCCTCGACCCGCTTGAGATCCGAGATGTCCGTCAGGTAGCCATGCCACAGCGTGCTGCCATGCTCGCCGATCTCCGGCGTAGCCTCCCCACGCACCCAGCGCAGCCCCGCTTGCGGCAGGCACACCCGATACTCCTCGCGCCACGGCGCAAGATGCTCGGCGGAATACCGCACCGAGCGTCGCACCCGCTCCAGGTCGTCAGGGTGAATACGCTCGAACACCGCCGTGGCATCCTCGCGCAGCACCGCCAGGTCAACCTCGTAGATGTCGTGTAGACCTTGGCTGGCGTAGGGAAAACAGGAATGGCCATCGGCATCCAGGCGGTACTGGTAGATCCCGCCCGGCACCTCGGCGCTGAGTTTCTCCAGCAACCGATCGCGGGCCGCCAGGGCTTCGTGCACCCGGCGCCTCTCGGTGACATCGATGCAGATCGCCAGGTAACCCACCCACAAGCCCTGCTCGTCCAGCACCGCCGTCACCAGCATGTTGGCCAGCAGATGGCTACCGTCCTTGCGTACCAGCGTCCAGTCCGCCGGCTGCGCGCCACCCTCCTGCACCGTTTCGGCGAACATCGCCTGGCCGGCGCCGACCTCGCGGCCAAAGCGCACGCTCAAGGCATGGGCACGCTGGTGCAGCTCTTCGGGCAACACCAGGTCCTCCAGCCGCAGCTGGCCCAGCGCTTCGCCGGCCGAGTAGCCCAGCATGCGTTCGGCGCCGGCATTGAACGTGCCGATCACTCCGCGCAGGCTGGTGGCGATGATCGCGACCTGGGTCGCGGCATCGAGCACGCTGCGCAACTGGTTGTGAGTCTCGCGCAACGACTGCTCGCTGACACGCAACTCGGCGGTGCGCCGGGCCACCAGGCCCAGGGCACGCTGGCGCTGGCTGAACAGGCTGTAAAGCAGCAGCGCCAGCAATATGCTCAGCAGGCCACCAAGCAATGCCACGACTGACACCGCAGACGACCGGTTGGCCAACAGAAAGCCCTGGCTGGGGCGAATATCGAGCTGGTAGTGATGGTCGGCCAGGTGCAGCAGGTGACTGCTGGCAAGGCCCATGCGCGCCGGCTGCATGCCCGAGTCGAACAGCACCTCGTGACCACCCTCGGTGGACAGATCGAGGATGCGCACCACCAGGTTGTCATCGGCCACGGTCGGCAGGCTCTCGGCTATCAACTGGTGCAGGCTGAGCAACGCCATCACATAACCTCGGGGCAACTCGCTCGCCGGCGCATCATCGGCGAACACCGGAGCGACCATCAGCAGGCCGCGGGTGTAGGCCGGCTCGACATTGATCATGTCCAGCGGCGCAGACACCGCCATGCTGCCAGGGCCCGGGGCCCGGGCCAGGGTCGCGGCGCGCAGCGCCTGCCCGCCCAGGTCGAAACCATAGGGCTGGGCCTGCCGGCTCGCCGCCTGGGTGTACAGGACCGGGTAGTAGTGATCACGCATCGCTGCCGCCTGCCAACGCCCCTGGGCGTCCAGGTCGCGGATCTGGTAAGGCTGCCCCAGCAAGGCGCTGGCCTGCTGTTCGAACGCCGCGCGCTGCCCGGACGCTACCCGAGGCGCCCAGGAGTAGGCCTGAGTGCGATGCAGCAACGGGCGGGCATAGCCATCGAACTCGTAGGGTGTGATTTCACTGGAGTAGGCGAAAAAGCGGCGCAGGCCGTCCAGGCGCTGCTCCTGCTCCTCGAAGCGTTCGGCGATGCGGCTGTAGCGTTCACTGGCCAGCAGTTCGAAACGCTGGCGCAGTTGCTGCTTGAAGAAGGTCTGCGTGGCAATGGCCAGCGCGGCCGTGAGCAGCACCCCGGCGACCAGCGCCGCCAGGGCCACGCCCCAGGCCGACAGCTCGTCACCGAACAGGCCAAGCGGCTTCGCAGGTACGCCTGGGTTCGACATAGAGGACTCTCAGCAACGTCAGCGTCCTGCGTATTGTCCCGCCCTGTCCTGCTTTATAGCCGCTGGCCAGTGGCCACGCCATGTACCTCGTCGGCTCAGCGCAAACGCAGCTGCCAGGCGCGATGGATGCGGTTGTTGCGAGCGAAGTCAGGGTCCAGGGTCTGGGCGCTGATTTCCTCCACCGCATACCGCGTCGCCAGGTGCTCGTCGAGCTGGAACTTGCGGAAGTTGTTGGAGAAGTACAGCACACCACCCGGCGCCAGGCGCGCCATGGCCAGGTCGAGCAGTTGCACATGGTCGCGCTGCACGTCGAACACCCCTTCCATGCGCTTGGAGTTGGAGAAGGTCGGCGGGTCGATGAAGATCAGGTCGTAGCTGTCCTGGGCGTTCTCCAGCCAGGCCATGACGTCGCCCTGCTCCAGGCGGTTGCGCTCGGAGAAACCGTTGAGCGACAGGTTGCGCCGTGCCCAGTCCAGATAGGTCTTCGACAGGTCGACGCTGGTGGTGCTGCGCGCGCCGCCCTTGGCTGCGTGCACGCTGGCCGTGGCGGTGTAGCAGAACAGGTTGAGGAAGCGCTTGCCCGCCGCCTCGCGCTGGATACGCAGGCGCATCGGGCGGTGGTCGAGGAACAGGCCGGTGTCGAGGTAGTCGGTGAGGTTGACCAGCAGCTTGACGCCGCCCTCGCTGACTTCCTGAAAGCGTCCTTCGGTGGCCTGGCGTTCGTACTGGCGGGTGCCGGTCTGGCGCTCCCGGCGCTTGAGCACCACGCGCTGCGGATCGACGCCAAGGGCCTGCGGAATCGCGGTCAACGCGTCGAGCAGGCGTGCCTGGGCCTTGTCCGGGTCGATCGAGCGCGGCGCGGCATACTCCTGCACGTGCACCCAGTCGTGGTACAGGTCGACAGCCAAGGCGTACTCGGGCATGTCGGCATCGTACACGCGGTAGCAATCGACCTGCTCGCGGCGGGCCCACTTGCCCAGCTGCTTGAAGTTCTTCTGCAGGCGGTTGGCGAACATCTGCGCGCCTTCCGACAGGCGCGCCGGCTCGCTGGCCACCGGCGCCTGGCGGCGCGGCTCGCCCTCACCCGCGTCGGCCTGGGTCTGAGCCTGACGACGATCGCCAGTGACGAACTGGTCGGGCTGGACCTTGAACAGCAACAGCTTGCACGGCAATGCGCCGTTCCAGAAAGCGTATTGCTTGTGGCTGCGGATACCCATGCGCTTGCCCAGCTCCGGCGCGCCGGTGAACACCGCCGCGTCCCAGCCCATGCATGCCTGGCGCAGGCGCTCGCCGAGGTTCTGGTAGAGGTACAGCAGGCTGGCCTCATCGCCCAGGCGCTCGCCATAGGGTGGGTTGCTGATCACCAGGCCCTTCTGGTTCTGGTCTGGGCGCGGCTCGAAGCTGGCCACCTCTCCCTGATAGATCTTCACCCAGTCGCCCAGGCCTGCACGCTCGACGTTGTTGCGCCCCGGCTGGATCAGCCGAGGGTCGGCCTCGTAGCCACGAATCCACAACGGTGGCTTGGCCAGGCCCACTTGGGCACGGGCCTGGGCCTCGTCGTGCAGCTTGCGCCACAGCGCCGGTACGTGCCCGAGCCAGGCCGTGAAGCCCCAGCGCTCGCGCTTGAGGTTGGGGGCGATGTCGGCGGCGATCATCGCCGCCTCGACCAGGAAGGTGCCCACACCGCACATCGGGTCAGCCAGGGCGCCGCCCTCGGCCGCAATGCGTGGCCAGCCCGAGCGGATCAGCACCGCCGCTGCCAGGTTTTCCTTCAATGGCGCCGCGCCCTGCTGCAGGCGATAGCCGCGCTGGTGCAGGCTGTGGCCGGACAGGTCGAGGGACAGAATCGCCTCGCCACGGTCCAGGCGCAGGTGCACCCGCAGGTCCGGGTCGAGCTTGTCCACCGACGGGCGCAGGCCTTCGCGGTTGCGCAGTTTGTCGACAATGGCGTCCTTCACTTTCAGGGCGCCGAAGTGAGTGTTGTCGATACCCGAGCCATGGCCGCTGAACTCCACTGCCAGCGTGCCGTCGGCCGCCAGGTGGTCAGCCCAGTCGAGCGCATGCACGCCGTCATAGAGGTCGTCGGCGTTCTTCATCGAGAAACGCTTGAGCACCAGTAGCACCCGGTTGGCCAGGCGCGACCACAGGCACAGGCGGTAGGCGGTTTCCATGTCGGCCGAGCCGCGAATGGCCGAGGTGTGTTCACGCACCTCGGTCAGGCCCAGTTGGCTGGCCTCTTCGGCGAGCAGGCCTTCAAGGCCCTTGGGGCAGGTGAGATAAAGTTCGAAACGGTCCGACATGTGTAATCCAGAGCCTTTGGCTAGGTAAATGGCAAGCCGACGCATCGGCTGCCGCTGTTTGCCCGCGCACCTTTCCAGCAGGCGCCCGGGTGGCCTTGCGAAGCGATCGCAAGACCTGGCCGCTCGGCAGACCAATGCCTCACGCAGAAGCGAAAGAGGCTTTGATCGTCGGGCAGTGTGAAAATTTCGTGGACCCAGGGTTCAGATGTGACCCTTCGTCGCATTACCAATTATTACTGTCATCATCGAGCAACGCTGGCCAATTGACGTCAACGTTGACTAAACCCTGATCATAGCGGGCCCAACGGCAAACAAGGTTGAGTCGCATTTATTTACTTATCCCCTCACCCTCGGAAAGGTTACGTCCTTATGACAAATCGATCATTCACACTGTGACTCGCATTCGTTAGAACTGATCTCAGGCCGCACCGCAACGGGGCGGCACTTTCAGCCCGCGACGCCGGCAGCGGGCGCAAACCGGCAGAACGATTCTGCCCGGCCTCGGAGAGGCCGACGGGACATTACAGTCAACAAGTGAGGGCAACACCCTATGAGAAGACTTAAGCGTGATCCGTTGGAAAGAGCATATTCACGTGGCTACCAGTATGGAGTCACCGGCAAATCCCGCGAACTTTGCCCCTTCAATCTACCCTCTGTACGCCAAGCCTGGATCAACGGCTGGCGCGAAGGTCGCGGCGATAACTGGGATGGCATGACCGGCACCGCTGGCATTCATAGACTCAACGAAAATCACGCCGTTGGCTGAACGAGGACACTGAATTCGAGTCACCATGCGCGCCCTATCCGGGCGGCGGGCTGCGGCCCAGGGGCCCCTTTGAAGGGGCCCTTTTTTATGCACCTTATTTTCTCGCCACATCTTCTATACAGCGTGGGAGCGGCTCATTTCATGGTTTCGGCATCGCCGCAATCGCATCCACCGCTTCACGAATCAACGCCGGGCCTTTGTAGATGAAGCCCGAATAGATCTGCACCAGGCTAGCCCCAGCGGCGATCTTCTCAGCCGCGTGGCGCCCCTCGGTAATACCGCCAGCGGCGATGATCGGCAGCTTGCCGCCCAGCTCGCCCGCCAGCACCTTCACCGTGTGCGTGCTCTTTTGCAGTACCGGCGCACCCGACAGGCCGCCCGCCTCGCCACCGAACGGCAGGCCTTCGACACCTTCGCGGCCCAGGGTGGTATTGGTGGCGATCACCGCGTCCATGCCCGACTCGCGCAGCGCCGCGGCCACCAGCGCGGTCTCTTCGTCGCTCATGTCCGGTGCAATCTTGATCGCCAATGGCACGCGCTTGCCGTTGGCCGTGGCCAGCTGTTCACGGCGCTCGGCCAGGGCATCGAGCAGTTGCTTGAGCGAGTCGCCGAACTGCAGCGAACGCAGGCCCGGGGTATTCGGCGAGCTGACGTTGACGGTGATGTAGCTGGCGTCGTTGTAGACCTTTTCCAGACAGATCAGGTAGTCGTCCTGGGCCCGCTCGACCGGGGTGTCGAAGTTCTTGCCGATGTTGATGCCCAGTACCCCGGTGTACTTCGAGGCGCGCACACGTGCCAGCAAGTGGTCGACACCGAGGTTGTTGAAGCCCATGCGGTTGATGATGGCCGTGGCTTCAGGCAGGCGGAACAGCCGCGGCTTGGGGTTGCCCGGCTGCGGGCGCGGCGTCACGGTGCCGATCTCGACGAAGCCGAAACCCAGCTGGGCGAAACCGTCGATGGCCGCGCCGTTCTTGTCCAGGCCTGCGGCCAGGCCGACCGGGTTGGCGAAGTTCAAGCCCATCACCGTCACCGGCAACGCCGCTGGCTGCTTGCACAGCAGACCATTGAGCCCCAGGCGGCCACCAGCGCCGATCAGGTCCAGCGAGAGGTCGTGGGAGGTTTCCGGGGAGAGCTTGAACAGCAGCTGGCGGGCCAGGGTATACATGGGCGGGCGGACTCGCGGTGTGTGAGGGGGCGATTATAGCCAGCGCGCCGCCGGGGCGACAGGGCCATGGCACATGGGTTGCTATGTCTGTTGCATGCCGCTCTATTGCGAACGCTCGAGGAACTCCGTGAACACACCCCTCCCGACAACGCCCCTGGCCTGGGTCAACGGCAGCGACGCGCCGGAAAAACCCAGCCTGGACATCGGCTTCATGGCCTTGACCGACTGCGCCTCGGTAGTGGTTGCCGCCACCCAGGGCTTCGCCCAGCCATTCGGCCTGACCTTAAACCTGCGCCGCCAGGCCTCCTGGGCCGGGCTGCGCGACAAGCTGGTCAGCGGCGAACTCGACGCCGCCCACTGCCTGTACGGGCTGGTATACGCCGTGCACCTCGGTATCGGCGGCGTGCCCGCCAGCCCCCTGGCCGTGCTTATGGGCCTGAACCAGAACGCCCAGGCCATCAACCTCTCCCCCGCGCTGCAGCGCAAGGGCGTGACCAACCCCGAGGCACTGGCGCGGCTGGTGCACCAGCAAGGCGCACGGCTGACCTTCGCCCAGACCTTTCCCACCGGCACCCATGCCCTATGGCTGTACTACTGGCTGGCCAGCCAGGGGATTCACCCATTGCGTGACGTCAGCAGCGTGGTGGTGCCCCCAGCGCAGATGACCGCCCACCTGCAGGCCGGACGTATCGACGGCTTCTGCGTCGGCGAACCCTGGTCGGCGGACGCGCTCGTCAAGGGCCAGGGCTTCACCCTGGCCACCAGCCAGTCGATCTGGCCCGATCACCCGGAAAAGGTCCTGGCCTGCGCCCGGGGTTTCGTCGAACAGTACCCCAACAGCGCCCGGGCACTGATCCAGTCGGTACTCGCCGCCGCGCGCTTCATCGAGCAGAGCCAGGAGAACCGCCGCAGCACCGCGCAACTGCTCAGCGGCAGCGCCTACCTTGACACCCCCGTCGACAGCATCGAGCCGCGCCTGCTCGGCGACTACCAGGATGGCCTCGGCCATCGCTGGCACGACCCCCATGGCCTGCGCCTGTTCGACCAGGGCCGGGCCAACCTGCCCTACCTGTCCGACGGCATGTGGTTCATGACCCAGTTCCGCCGCTGGGGCCTGCTGCGTGACGACCCGGACTACCTCGGGGTCGCCCGCCAGGTGCAACAGCTGGCCCTTTACCGCGAGGCTGCCTCGGCACTGGGCGTGCCCTGCGCCGACCTACCCATGCGCAGCAGCCTGCTGCTCGACGGCCGCCGCTGGGACGGCAGCGACCCCCATGGCTATGCGCGCAGCTTCCCCCTGCACGCCCTGGACGCGGCGCCTGATGCCCGCGCCAGTCATTGAGGGGACGAGCATGCTGCGTATCCTGCTGATCGACGACACCGAAAAGAAAGTCGGTCGTCTCAAGGCCGCCCTGATCGAGGCCGGCTTCGAAGTGATCGAGGCCGGCAACCTGAGCATCGATCTGCCCGCCTGTGTCGAAACGGTGCACCCGGACGTGGTGCTGATCGATACCGAGTCACCTGGCCGCGATGTGATGGAGCAGGTGGTGCTGGTCAGCCGCGATCGCCCCCGTCCGATCGTGCTGTTCACCGACGAGCACGCCCCCGACGTGATGCGCCAGGCGATCCAGGCTGGAGTCAGCGCCTACATCGTCGAGGGTATCCAGGCCACGCGCCTGCAGCCGATCCTCGACGTAGCCATGGCCCGTTTCGAAAGCGACCAGGCGCTGAAGGCGCAATTGCTGGCCCGCGACCAGCAACTGGCCGAGCGCAAGCGCATCGAACAAGCAAAGGGGCTGCTGATGAAAATGAAGGACTGCAACGAGGAAGCGGCTTACACCCTGATGCGCCGCCAAGCCATGAGCCGCCAGCAGAAGCTGATCCAGGTGGCGGAGCAGATCATCGCCATGTCGGAGATGCTGGGCTAGTTGCAATGACCCGCAGACCTTGGCCCGTCTCTTGCTCATGGAACACCAGGTAGCCAACGGCGGTTGCCCCCCAGACCCCGACAAAGACGTCGCTCCCCGCCACTCATCCGTGGACCGGGCAGCGGCGTCTTTTCGTTTTCCGCCCTGTGTTGTGCGCCCCACGAGGTGTCCGATGAATACGAGCTTCTGGAAATCCGGGCATGTGCCCACCCTGTTCGCCGCCTTCCTGTATTTCGACCTGAGCTTCATGGTCTGGTACCTGCTCGGCCCGATGGCGGTGCAGATTGCCGCCGACCTGCAACTGACCGCACAGCAACGCGGCCTGATGGTGGCCACGCCGATCCTGGCCGGGGCGCTGCTGCGCTTTGCCATGGGCGTGCTGGTCGATCGCCTGTCGCCCAAGACCGCCGGGCTGATCGGCCAGGTGGTGGTGATCGTCGCCCTGGCCTGCGCCTGGCAGCTGGGCGTGCGCAGCTACGAACAAGCCTTGCTGCTGGGTGTGTTCCTGGGTTTTGCCGGGGCCTCGTTCGCCGTGTCCCTGCCGCTGGCCTCGCAGTGGTACCCGCCGCAGCACCAGGGCAAGGCCATGGGCATCGCCGGTGCCGGCAACTCCGGCACGGTGTTCGCCGCCCTGCTGGCGCCGGCGTTGGCCGCCGCCTTCGGCTGGAACAATGTGTTCGGCTTTGCCCTGCTGCCGCTGCTGCTGACCCTGGTGCTGTTCGCCTGGCTGGCCCGCAATGCCCCGCAACGGCCCAAGCCCAAGGCCATGGCCGACTACCTCAAGGCCCTTGGCGACCGCGACAGCTGGTGGTTCATGTTCTTCTACAGTGTCACCTTCGGCGGCTTCATCGGCCTGGCCAGCGCCCTGCCTGGCTATTTCAGCGACCAGTACGGCCTGAGCCCGGTGACCGCCGGCTACTACACCGCCGCCTGTGTGTTCGCCGGCAGTCTCATGCGCCCGCTCGGCGGCGCCCTGGCCGACCGCTTCGGCGGCATCCGCACCCTGCTGGCGATGTACAGCGTGGCCGCCGTGTGCATCGCGGCGGTGGGCTTCAACCTGCCCAGCGCGGCGGCGGCCCTGGCGTTGTTCGTCAGCGCCATGCTCGGGCTGGGTGCGGGCAATGGCGCGGTGTTCCAGCTGGTGCCGCAGCGCTTCCGCCAGGAGATCGGCGTGATGACCGGGCTGATCGGCATGGCCGGCGGCATCGGCGGCTTCCTCCTCGCTGCGGGCCTTGGCACCATCAAGCAGCACACCGGCGATTACCAGCTCGGCCTATGGCTGTTCGCCAGCCTCGGCCTGCTGGCCTGGTTCGGCCTGCATGGCGTCAAGCAGCGCTGGCGCACCACCTGGGGCTCGGCCGCAGTCACCGCAGCGCGGGTCTGAGGCGCCGCCATGAGCCTGCTACTGAGCTTCGCCCAGGCCAGCGCCACAGGCCCGCGCACGGAAAACCAGGACGCCCTGCGCCTGGTCACCCCGGTACCGGAACTCGCGGCCAGCAAGGGCTATCTGTGCGCGCTGGCCGACGGCGTCAGCCAGTGCGCCGACGGCGGCCTGGCAGCGCGCGCCAGCTTGCAGGCCCTGGCCCTGGACTACTACGCCACGCCCGCCACCTGGAGCGTGGCCCAGGCCCTGGACCGTCTGCTGGTGGCGCAAAACCGCTGGCTGCGCGCCCAAGGCAATGGCCAGCCGCTGCTCACCACCCTCAGCGCCCTGGTGCTGCGCGGGCGACGCTTCACCCTCGCCCACGTCGGCGACTGCCGGGTGTACCGCTGGCAGGACGACCAGCTGCAATGCCTGAGTGAAGACCATGTGTGGGACCAGCCCGGCATGCAGCACGTGCTCAAGCGCGCGCTGGGGCTGGACCAGCAGTTGTTGGTGGACTATCTGGAGGGCGATCTTCACGAAGGCGAGTGCTTCGTGCTACTCAGCGACGGCGTGTGGGCCAGCCTGGGCGATGCGCATATCCAGTCGATCCTGCGCGAACACCGCGACCTGCAGGAAGCCGCCGATACCCTCGTGGCCAGCGCCCACCATTGCGGCAGCCAGGACAATGCCAGCGCCTTGCTGGTACGAGTCGACCAGCTGGGCGCGAGCAACCTGGGCGACACCCTGGCGCAGCTCAAGCAGTGGCCGCTGCCAGCCGCTTTGCGTGAAGGCCAGATGATCGATGGCTGGCAGGTCGACGGTTTGCTCGCCCAGAGCAGGCAAGCGCTGCTCTACCGCACCCGTGATCCGCAAGGCCGGCCCTGGTTGCTCAAGACCCTGCCCCCGGCCCGCGACAACGAGCCCGGGGCCGCCCAGACCTTGCTCATGGAAGAGTGGTTCCTGCGCCGGGTCGCCGGCCGCCACTTCCCCGAAGTGCACCCGGCCAGCCAGCGCCAGCACCTGTACTACCTGATGCGCGAATACCCGGGCACGACCCTCGCCAGCCTGCTCGTGGCGGGCGGCCCGCTGCCCCTGGCGCAATGGCTGGAAATGGCGCGCCAGCTGCTGCAGGCTGTCGGCGCACTGCACCGGCGCAACCTGCTGCACCGTGACATCAAGCCGGAAAACCTTCACTTGGGCGAAGATGGCCAGTTGCGCCTGCTCGACTTCGGGCTGGCGTACTGCCCGGGGCTTTCCGAAGACCCGCCCCACGCCTTGCCAGGCACGCCTTCGTTCCTTGCTCCGGAAGCCTACGACGGCCTGCCCCCTGCGCCGCGCCAGGACCTCTATGCCGTGGGCGTCACGCTTTACCAGCTGCTCACCGGCCACTACCCCTACGGCGAAGTCGAGGCGTTCCAACGGCTACGCTTCGGTACGCCAGTGAACCCGGCGCGCTACCGCCCGGATGTGCCGGAGTGGCTGCAGCACAACCTATTGCAGGCGGTGGCGGCGGATCCGGCGCAACGCTTCGAGACCGCCGAACAGTGGTTGCTGTTGCTGGAGCGGGGGGACCGCCAGGAACTGGACGAGCGACCACGGCCACTGCTGGAGCGTGAGCCACTGAAGGTATGGCGCACGATTGGCTTGCTGTCGCTGCTGTTGAACATGGTGCTGTTGCTGGTTCTGCTCAAGCACTGAGCACGCGACCATCCACGCCCCATCGCCCCTAAAAAATCGCGGACAAAGAAAAACCCGGCCGAGGCCGGGTTTTTCGTGAAGCGTCAAACCAATTACTTGGCCTGGGCTTCTACCTGAGCTTCTACGCGACGGTTGACGGCGCGGCCAGCTTCGGTGGCGTTGTCGGCGACCGGACGGGTCTCACCGTAGCCAACCGAGTCAACACGGCTCGATTCAACACCGTACTGCTGGGTCAGGACCTGCTTGACAGCGCTGGCACGACGCTCGGACAGCTTCTGGTTGTAAGCGTCTGGGCCGACGGAGTCAGTGTGACCTTCCACGGTAGTGGTGGTCTGTGGGTACTGCTTCATGAAGTCAGCCAGGTTCTTGATGTCGCCGTAGCTGTTTGGCTTGACGACCGACTTGTCGAAGTCGAACTTGACGTCCAGCTCAACGCGAACGACTTCGGCAACAGCCGGGCAGCCATCAGCGTCAACGGTAACGTTGGCCGGGGTGTCAGGGCACTTGTCGACGTTGTCGCAGACGCCATCGTTGTCGCTGTCGGAGCAGACTTCGGCAACTGGAGCAGGCGCAGGAGCGGCTTTCTGGCCACCGCTGCCACCGAAGTTCAGACCCAGACCAACGGTCGGACCCCACTCGGTGTTGCCGTTGTCGATGTTGTACATGGCTTCGACGCCGGCACGGGCGAAGAACATGTCGGTGATGTACCACTTGGCGCCAGCGCCAACGTTGGCGAAGGTGGAGTGGTCACGGCCGCTACGAGTGGCCTGGCCCAGGCTCTCGTGAGCGAAACCGGCGGAAACGTACGGACGCAGTGCATCGCCTACGGTACCGAAGTGGTAGGTAGCGTCGAGCTTGGTCTTGGAGCCTTTGATGTCTTTGTTGAAGACTTCACCACGAGCGTTGTGGGTCTCGTTGTAGCCCAGGTCCAGGGAGACGTCGTCGGTCAGGAAGTAACCGAGGCGAACACCTGGATTGGTGCCGGTGTTCTTGAAGTTACGTTCGCTGTCGTAGAACTGCTTGGTAACGTTACCTTCGATTTCGACTGCGCCTTGGCCTTGAGCCAGAGCGCCGAGCGAAGTCACGGCCACGAGCGAGCCAATGGCCAAGCCCAAGGTGTTTTTCAATTTCATCCGTTAAATCCCCATCTGGTGATAGTTAAGCAGTCCCACCAACATCCGGGGGACAACTCGACGGCAAGTCTAGCAGAACTTGCCGGTTGGTTAGAGGTATTTGCAGGCCACTAAGTTTCAGCCACGCCTGCAAATTTCTCTCTAAGCTTGTCGAGCGCACGCTTGTAGCGCATTTTCGTGGCGCTCAGGCCCATGTGCATGATGTCCGCGATCTCCTGGAATTCCAGCTCCGCGACAAAGCGCAGCACCAGGATTTCCCGGTCGATCGGGTTCACATGTACCAGCCATTTATCCAGCCCGCCTTTTTCTTCCGGCTTCGGTGCCTTGTCCTCGGACGCCTCTTCGACAGGGTCCAGGCTCAGCGCATCCATCAGCCGGCGCTTGCGACGCTCCTTGCGGTACTGGGTGATGCATTCGTTGTAGGTGATGCTGTAGAGCCAGGTCTTGAACTTGGACTTGCCCTCGAAGTTCTTCAACCCGTAGAGCACCTTGAGCATCACCTCCTGACAGACATCGTCGGCATCCCGATCGTTCCCCAGGTAGCGCGCACAGACGTTGAACAGCGTGCGCTGGTAGCGCCGCATGAGTTCCTCATAGGCGCGGGTGACATGAAACAGCTCCTCATGCGAACGCGCCACCAACTCCTCGTCGGTGAGCTCGCGGGGGTCATAGCGCATGGGCGGCGAATGAACTTTATTCAAAACGGATCTGGCCGACAGTCAGGTCAATGTCGCCGCTCGGCCCCGTGGGCCGATTTTTGCGGCGGCATACATTAACAGCTTTTGTTCGGTTAGCGGCTATTCACGCGCTGCTCGAGCAGCTCGCGATTAGACAACGACACCAGTTCGCCATCATCGGTCAGCAGGGTCGTCTTGACCGTGCCGATCTCCTCGATGTGCCCTTCGACCTCGCCAATGCGCACGTGCTGGCCGACCTGATAGAGCTCACGCACATAGATGCCGGCCAGGATCTGTCCGGCAATTTCACGGCTGCCCAGGCCCATCGCCAGGGCAATTGCCAGACCAACGGTAATCAGCCCGATGACGATCACGTGGTTGAGCAGGTCGGTCTTGACCTCCAGCTGGCTGATGGCCACCGAAATACTGATGATGATCACGAGGCCCTGGACGATACGCCCGACGCCAGCGGCGTACTCCAGGCCGATGCCCTCGGCGGCGCCGCGCACAAGGCCGTTGGCCAGTTGCGCCAACAGCACGCCGGCCAGCATCACCAGCGCCGCGCCGAATACCTTGGGCAGGTACAGCGCCAGCATGTCCAGGGTCGCCGAGACCCGCTCCAGGCCCAGCGATTCAGCCGCCGAAACCAGGAAGATCAACAGCACGAACCAATAGACGATCTTGCCGATCAGCGTCGAAATCGGTACCTGGATACCAATCCGGGCGAGCATCTTGGTCAGGCCGGTACCACTCATCAGGCGGTCCAGGCCGAACTTGGCCAGCACCTTCGACAGCAAGGTGTCGAGCAGCTTGGCCACGACGAAACCGAGCAGCACCACGACCAGCGCGCCGAACAGGTTGGGGATGAAGTTCGCCACCTTGGTCCAAAGGGCAGTCATGGCGGTGACCAGGCTCTGGGTCCAGAGATCGAGTTCCATATTCAATCGGCCTTATCTGCAGGGCTGCCTGCGGCAGGGTTGCGGGTAGAGTTGCGGCGCACCGGCGCGACATGCGCCGAGCCATTGTTCACGGCGATCAGCAGCGCCTGGCTCCAGCGGCCAAGCAGGCTGAACAGATCGCCCGCGCCGACCTGGCGGTTGGCGGTCTTGAGCACGCGACCCAGGCACGCGGCGTCGTCACGGTCCTGGCCGGACGGCGACGCCTTGAGCAGGTCGCGCAGGGATTCTTCAAACGGATCGTGCATGGGCACCTCGCGCAATGTCAGTCAAAGACGTGGGTGCCAAGCGATGGGTCACACCTGCCACTGGGACGAATGTTTCAAAATACCTCATTTCAGACCCAGCGCAGCCGACGGAACAACCACCACTGCCCCGCCGCCAGCCCCAGCACCACGGTGCAGGCGAGCGCGAAGCCGTAGGGGTTTTCCGCCCCGGGAATACCGCCGACGTTGATGCCCAGCAATCCGGTGATAAAGCTCATGGGCAGGAAGATGCAGGTGATGATGCCAAACCGGTACATGGTCCGGTTCATCCGCTCGCTGCGGCGCCGATCCTCGCTTTCCAGCACCAGGGCGGCTCGCTCGCGGGCCAGTTCCAGCTCCTCGAGGTAGCGGATCAGGCTGTTGTTCAGCTCGTTCCAGTAATCCCCGTCGGCGTCGGCGAACCAGCTGCATTTATTGCGCGAAAGCTGGGCATAGATATCGCGCTGTGGAGCGAGGAAACGGCGCAGGCCGGCGGCACGACGGCGGATCTGCTGCAGGCTGCCCTGGGCTGGAGAATACCGTTCGTCGGATTCTGCCTTTTCCTCTTCCAGATCGACCGCTTCGGACAGGTCGCTGACGAGCGCCTGGACCTTCTCGGTCAGCAGTTCGCCCATCAGCAACAACAGTTCGGAAGCCGTTTTCGGCCCCCTGCCCTCGTCCAGCTGCTGGAGCACCTCGTCGCTGGCGCGCAGCGGCCGCAAACGCAGCGAGATGACCCGCCGCGCCTCGGCGAAGATACGTACCGAAACCATGTCCTCGGGTTCGGCACCCGGGTTGAGGTTGACCCCGCGCAGGAACAGCAGCATCTGCTCGCCGGCCATCTGCAACAGGCGCGGGCGGGTGTTCTCCTCAAGCAACAGGTCGCAGGCGAACTCGCTCAGACCGCTGTCGTGCAGCAACCAGGTGCGGGTCTGCGGATGGCTGCGGTCCCAGTGCAGCCACAGGCTCTCCTGGGGCAGCAACTGCAGGTCGTCCAGCTCGGTGCGGGCGATCGAACGCGCGCCACCCTTGCCATCGAGCACCAGGGCATGCACCAGGCCCCATTGCGCGTTGTCTTCCTCGAACATCAAAGCTCCATGGGTGTGCGGCGGATCACTCGGGCATCTTCAGCGGGCTTGGCGAGACCAGCACGCCGTTGTTATCGGCGTATACATATTCGCCCGGGCGGAAGGTCACGCCGGCAAAGGTCACCGCGACGTTGAGGTCGCCAATGCCGCGCTTGTCGGTCTTCATCGGGTGGCTGGCCAGGGCCTGGATACCGACATCGGTCTGCGCCAGCACGTCCACGTCACGCACGCAGCCGTAGATCAGCAGGCCTTCCCAGCCATTCTTCGCGGCCTTCTCCGCGAGCATGTCGCCCAGTAGCGCACGGCGCAGCGAACCGCCGCCGTCGACCACCAGGACCTTGCCCTTGCCGTCGAGCTCGACCTGTTCCTTGACCAGGGAGTTGTCTTCGAAGCACTTGATGGTGACGATTTGGCCGCCGAATGAGTCGTGGCCGCCGAAGTTGCTGAACATGGGTTCGAGCACCTGGACCAGGTCCGGGTAGGCGTCGCACAGGTCGGGCGTTACGTAATGCTGCATGGGAAACTCCTGTCAGTCACAACGAAAGCGGGTGTCGGCCAAGGCTACACCTTGGGAGGGCCGGCAGTCATCCGGGACCGAGTAGTCAGTTGAACCGTCGCCGCGCCGGCCGATGTTCAACTGGCAGCCACAGGCTCCATCACCACCGTCGAGGCATGCACCGGCACCAGGGGGTCGCGCAGCCAGCGCTCCACCAACGGCCACACCTGCGTCTGCGCCGCCTTGCTGACCAGCATGTCGACATGCCCGAAGGCCTCGAAGCCCTCCTCCCGACCCAGGCGCAGGAACTGCCTGGCATCACCGCCAAACTGCTCGAACAGCTTGCGGCAGGCCCACACCGGATCCTGGAAGTCGCCGGCCCCGGCCACCGCCAGCAGCGGCACCTCGACTTCGGCCAGCCCCGCCCACCAGTCCTTCTCCTTGTCGCCGAAGCGGCCGAACAAGCCATTCCAGCGCAGGCTCTCCAGGGCCAGGCCGATGGGTTCGTCTTCCGGGCCCCGCTTGAGGCGCGAACCGGAAATCTGCGCAAAGCGCTTGAGCAGCATGCGCGCGCCCCACTCCACCGGTGGCACTTTTAACGGCCAATAAACCCGGCTGACCTGGGTACCAAACAACGCCGCACTGGCCACCAGGCCGGTGTCGAGATAGCCGCTGCCCAGCGCCGCCGCCAGCGTGGTGCCGCCCAGCGAGTGGCCGATCCAGCGCGGAACCTGCCCGGCTTTTTCATGCACGAAGGCGCCGATCACCGGCAGGTCGTAGCGCGCATAGTCGGCCACGCGATTCTGCCGCCAGTCGCGGTTGCGCGGCGACAGGCCGTGGCCGCGCATCTCCGGGATCCACACATCGAAACCGGCGCGTGCCAGGTAGGCGCCCAGGCCGATACCCTTGGGCGAATACCAGAAGCGCCGGTTGGAGAAGCTTCCGTGCAGGAGAATGACCGGCATGCCCTGGACGCGGTCCTGATCGGCCAGGCCCAGGCGGGTGACGGCCAGCTCTACGCTCGCATCCGGGCTGTTGCCGGCCTTGATCCGGTAAACGTCTTCGCTGAGGTCGCCGCGGCGCTCGGCACTGAGCAACGCGACGGGAAATTGGGTGCTGCTGCTTTGCATGGCTTCACAAATTCATTGGACATGAAACGTGGGAGCGGCGGTGCGCCGATGCAACATGCCCACGATGGCGTCAGAGCAGACTACAGAGGTGTCTTCACTGACGCTATCGCGGGGCAAGTCGCATCGGCGCACCGCCGCTCCCACGCACTAACACCAGGGCGCAACAGGCGCCCTGTTACCGCATCAGGCCGCGCCCTGGCCTTCGGCCAGGAAGAACCAGGTCTCAAGCACCGAGTCCGGGTTCAGCGACACGCTTTCGATGCCCTGCTCCATCAACCACTTGGCCAGGTCGGGGTGGTCCGACGGGCCCTGGCCGCAGATGCCGATGTACTTGCCGGCCTTGTTGCACGCGGCGATGGCGTTGGCCAGCAGCTTCTTCACGGCAGGATTTCGCTCATCGAACAGGTGGGCGATGATGCCGGAATCGCGGTCCAGGCCCAGGGTGAGCTGGGTCAGGTCATTGGAGCCGATGGAGAAGCCGTCGAAGTACTCGAGGAACTCTTCGGCCAGGATGGCGTTGGACGGCAGCTCGCACATCATGATCACGCGCAGGCCGTTGTCGCCGCGGGCCAGGCCGTTTTCGGCGAGCAGGTCAACGACCTGGCTGGCCTCGCCCAAGGTGCGCACGAACGGCACCATGATCTCGACGTTGGTCAGGCCCATCTCGTTGCGCACGCGCTTGAGCGCACGGCACTCGAGCTCGAAGCAGTCACGGAACGACTCGCTGATGTAGCGCGACGCACCGCGGAAGCCCAGCATCGGATTTTCTTCTTCCGGCTCGTAGAGCTTGCCGCCGATCAGGTTGGCGTATTCGTTGGACTTGAAGTCCGAAAGGCGCACGATGACCTTTTTCGGGTAGAAGGCCGCCGCCAGGGTGCTGATGCCCTCGACCAGCTTCTCGACATAGAAGCCGACCGGGTCGTTGTAGCCGGCAATGCGCTTGTCGACGCTCTCTTTCAGCTCCGGCGGCAGGCCGGCGTAGTTGAGCAGCGCCTTGGGGTGCACGCCGATCATACGGTTGATGATGAACTCCAGGCGCGCCAGGCCGACACCGGCATTGGGCAACTGGGCGAAGTCGAAGGCGCGGTCCGGGTTGCCGACGTTCATCATGATCTTGAACGGCAGCTCCGGCATGGCGTCGACCGAGTTCTGCTTGATGTCGAAGCCCAGCTCACCTTCGAAGATGAAGCCGGTGTCGCCTTCAGCACAGGAGACGGTGACGCCCTGGCCATCTTTCAGGACCTGGGTGGCGTTACCGCAGCCGACCACCGCCGGGATGCCCAGTTCACGGGCGATGATCGCCGCGTGGCAGGTACGCCCGCCTCGGTTGGTGACGATGGCGCTGGCGCGCTTCATCACCGGCTCCCAGTCAGGGTCGGTCATGTCCGAGACCAGCACATCGCCTGGCTGGACCTTGTCCATCTCGGACACGTCGTTGATCACGCGGACTTTGCCGGCGCCGATGCGCTGGCCGATGGCACGGCCTTCGACCAGCACGGTGCCCTTCTCTTTCAGCAGGTAGCGCTCCATGACATTGGCGCTGGCGCGGCTTTTCACCGTTTCAGGACGGGCCTGGACGATGTACAGCTTGCCGTCGTCACCGTCCTTGGCCCACTCGATGTCCATCGGGCGCTGGTAGTGCTGTTCGATGATCATGGCCTGCTTGGCCAGTTCATTGACTTCGTCGTCGCTCAGGCAGAAGCGCGCACGCTCGGCGCGGTCGACCTCGACGGTCTTGACCGAACGACCGGCCTTGGCTTCGTCGCCATAGACCATCTTGATCGCCTTGCTGCCCAGGTTGCGGCGCAGGATCGCCGGGCGACCGGCCTGCAAGGTGTTCTTGTGCACGTAGAACTCGTCCGGGTTTACCGCACCCTGGACCACGGTTTCACCCAGGCCATAGGCACCGGTGATGAACACCACGTCGCGGAAGCCCGACTCGGTGTCCAGGGTGAACATCACGCCCGCGGTACCGGTCTCGGAGCGGACCATGCGTTGCACGCCAGCGGACAGGGCGACCAACTTGTGGTCGAAGCCCTGGTGCACGCGGTAGGAAATGGCCCGGTCGTTGAACAGCGAGGCGAACACTTCCTTGGCCGCGCGGATCACGTTGTCGACGCCACGGATGTTGAGGAAGGTCTCCTGCTGGCCGGCGAAGGAGGCGTCCGGCAAGTCTTCGGCGGTGGCCGAGGAGCGCACGGCCACGGCCATGTTGTCGTTGCCCTGGGACATTTCGGCGAAGGCGGTTCGGATTTCCGAATCGAGACGCGCCGGGAAATCGGCCTCCATCACCCACTGGCGAATCTGCGCCCCGGTCTTGGCCAGGGCGTTGACATCGTCGACATCCAGCGCGTCGAGCGCCGCATGGATGCGGTCGTTGAGGCCACTTTGCTCGAGAAAATCGCGGTACGCCTGAGCCGTAGTGGCAAAGCCGCCCGGCACCGAGACACCGGCACCTGCGAGGTTACTGATCATCTCGCCCAGGGATGCGTTCTTGCCCCCCACATGCTCCACATCATGGACGCCGAGCTTATCGAGGGAAACTACGTACTCTACCAAGGTGATCTCTCCACTAACTGTATTGGAAAAGCTCAAGGGCGCCCGCCTGCCTGAATGACTGGGCCGGACGCTTGTGGCCTGGACCTGGAAAATAAGTGAGAATGCCGTGCAACCGCGTTCGGCAAACCGAACCTATCATATCCAGAAATCTTCGGCAGCTTAAGGCCCCCAGGTGCAAATGAAACGAACCGCGTTCTTCATCTCCGACGGTACCGGCATCACTGCAGAAACGCTGGGCCAGAGCCTGCTCGCACAATTCGAGAGCATTCCGTTCAATAAATTCACGCGCCCCTACATCGACACGCTGGAAAAGGCCCGGGCCATGGTCCAGCAAATCAACGCCGCGGCCGAGCGCGACGGGGTGCGTCCGATCATTTTCGACACCATCGTCAACCAGGACATCCGTGAGGTCATGGCCACCTCCAATGGCTTCATGATCGACATCTTCTCGACGTTTTTATCCCCGCTCGAGCAGGAATTGACCGCCCATTCGTCGTATTCCGTGGGCAAGTCCCACTCGATCGGCGGCAATTCCAACTACATGGAGCGCATCGAGGCGGTGAACTTCGCCCTGGACAACGACGACGGCGCGCGTACCCACTACTACGACAAGGCCGACCTGATCCTGGTGGGCGTGTCGCGTTGCGGCAAGACCCCGACCTGCCTGTACATGGCCATGCAGTTCGGCATCCGCGCGGCCAACTACCCGCTGACCGAGGACGACATGGAGCGCCTGCAGCTCCCGGCGGTGCTCAAGAAGCACCACAACAAGCTGTTCGGCCTGACCATCGACCCCGACCGCCTGACCGCGATCCGCCACGAACGCAAGCCCAACAGCCGCTACGCAAGCTTCGCCCAGTGCGAGTTCGAGGTGCGCGAAGTGGAGAACCTGTTCCGTCGGGAGAACATCCCCAACATCAATTCCACGCATTTTTCGGTGGAGGAGATTTCGGCGAAGATCCTGGTGGAGAAAGGGGTGGAGCGGCGGTTCAAGTAAGCCCGCCATCGCCCTGTGGAAGCAGAGCCACTTCCTCACGGCCCCGACGACCTACGAATAGCGTTTTCTGCGCCGCCCTGGGGAACCAATCTGCCGTGCGCAGCTCATAGCTGCGGCTGGCGCAGACGGGCGCACAGCTTTAGAATCGCCCGCGAAAAATTCACAAGGAGGTGTTGCATGTCGAGTGTGATGAAAGGTGCCGCTGTCGGTGCCCTGGCAGGCCTGGCCATTCCGGTGGCCGGCCTTTCCGGCTTGGCAACTGCTGGCCTTGGCCTGTCAATGCTGCTGGCGCTGTTCGATGTTGGCCCGGCGAAAATGCCGCATGCTTCGCTCTGGCAACTGCTGACCAGCGGGACCATGCTGGCACTGCTGATCGCAGCAGCGATCTTCGCGGTGTCCTTCAGGTTCCTGGCCAAATTGCAGGTGCAAAGCAAGGCGCTGGTGGCCCGGATCAACGCCAGCGAAGGGCTCGCGCTCGATGCCGGGCACCTGCTCGGTTATCCATCGCCGGGCTTCCTGGTATTCGATCCGCAGAACCGCAAAGTGGCGGTCTGCTCGTTGATCGACGACAGCTACCGCATCCACGATTATTCCTGGGTCATCAGCTGGCAGGTGACCTGGCGCGAGTCGGAAAGCATGGAAATGGGCGGCGGGACTCGCCAGATCAATGCCAACGGCATGAGCGCCCCGACCTTCGAGCGCACGGTACGGCTCAAGGACTTCGCCCTCGAGCTGACCGTGGCCGACCCCAACCAGCCGTTGCTCAAGTTCCCGATGAGCCGCAAGGCCACCCATGTCTGGACTGCCCGCCTGGCGGCCTTCTTCAACTGACCCCTCCGGCACCGCCGACACCCGCACAAAAAAAGCCCCGGCATCGCTGCCGGGGCTTTTTTTCACTTCAGCGCAAGGCTCAGGACGGAATCACCGCCGCCTGACCACTCAGCGCCAGGTCGACCAGCTCACGGTTGGCCACCGCGTACATCGCATAGTCGGTGCCGGTGGCGTTGCGCAGGTCGTCGAGCATGGCGCGCCAGCGCTCGACCATCACCCGGTGCTGCTCGCACCACAGGGCCACGCGGGCGTCCATGTCTTCCGGCGCGTCGGCCATCTGCAGCACGGAGATGGTGATCGCCCGCTGCTGCAGGTCGATGTCGTCGCGGAACGCCTCGCGGGCCAGGGCCTGCCAGTTGTTCTCCACCGGCAGGTTGCTGATCTCCTGCAGGTACCAGGTCAGGTCCAGCGAGCTGCCCACCGCGAAGAACGCCTTGGCCACCTGCGCCGGATCGTGCCCGGTGACATCCGAGGCCTCGATGATCGGCAGCAGGGTGTACAGGTGCGTGGTGCCAGCGACCATGCGCGCCAACAACTCCGGTACCCCGGCGTCGACGAAGCCCTGGTAGCGGTTCATCCAGCGCTCGCGGGTCGGCCCCTCCAGCAGTTCGTCGAGTTTCAGCCCCAACTGGGCGATCTTCGGCCCGAAGTGAGCCACATCACGCCCGGCATCCTGCTCGTTGCGGCGGCTGCGCAGGAACCAGCGGGTGGCCCGACGGCCCAGACGCATCAGTTCGTCCATCAGGGTCAGCTGAATCTCGGCCGGGACTTGGTAGTCCAGGGCCTCGATCTGGCGGAACCAGTGCGGCAGGTGGAAGATGTCGCGCACGATCACGTAGGCGCCCGCCACGTTGGCCGGGCTCATGCCGGTGGACTCCTTCAGGCGCTGCACGAAGGTGATGCCCATGTTGTTGACCAGGTCGTTGGCGATCTGGGTGCTGACGATCTCGCGCTTCAGGCGGTGGCGACGCATGGAGTCGGCGAACTTGCTGACCAGCGACGGCGGGAACGCGGTCTCCATGTCGCGGGTCAGGTAGTCGTCGTCCGGCACCAGCGACTTGAGCAGTTGCTCCTTGAGGTCGATCTTGCTGTACGAGATCAGCACCGACAGCTCTGCGCGGGTCAGGCCCTGCCCGGCCGCCAGGCGTTCGGCCAACTGTTCCTCGCTGGGCAGGAACTCGATGGCGCGGTCCAGCTTGCCACGTGCTTCCAGGTCAGCCATCAGGCGCTTGTACTCGGCGATGCGCTCGCGGGCACGGCGGGCCGCCAGCGACAGCGCTTGCGTCTGCTTGTAGTTGTTGCCCAGCACCAGCCCGGCGACTTCGTCGGTCATGCTGCCCAGCAGCTGGTTGCGCTGCTTCTCGGTCATGTCGCCACCCTGCACCACTTCGTTGAGCAGGATCTTGATGTTGACCTCGTGGTCGGAGCAGTCGACGCCACCGGCGTTGTCGATGAAGTCGGTGTTGGTGGCGCCGCCATTGAGACCGAACTCGACACGGCCGAGCTGGGTCATGCCCAGGTTGCCGCCCTCGCCCACCACCTTGCAGCGCAGCTCGTTGCCGTTGACGCGCAGGGCGTCGTTGGCCTTGTCGCCAACATCGGCGTGGCTTTCCGTACTGGCCTTGACGTAGGTGCCAATACCGCCGTTCCACAGCAAGTCCACCGGCGCCTGCAGCAGTGCATGCAGCAGTTCGGTCGGGGTCAGGCGGTCGGCCTCGATGGCGAAGCGTTCCTTCATCTGCGGGCTGATGGCGATGCTCTTGGCGCTGCGCGGGAAGATCCCGCCGCCTTCGGACATGATGCCGGTGTCGTAGTCGCTCCAGGCCGAACGCGGCAGGTCGAACAGGCGCTTGCGCTCGGCGAAGCTGGTGGCCGGGTCCGGATTCGGGTCGATGAAGATGTGCAGGTGGTTGAACGCCGCCACCAGTTGCAGCTTGTCGGACATCAGCAGGCCGTTGCCGAACACGTCGCCGGCCATGTCGCCGACACCGACCACGGTGATCGGGTCTTCCTGCACGTTGATGCCGCGCTCGCGGAAGTGGCGCTGCACGCCCACCCACGCGCCACGGGCGGTGATACCCATCTTCTTGTGGTCATAGCCGGCCGAGCCGCCCGAGGCGAACGCATCACCCAGCCAGAAGCCGTAGTCGATGGCGATGCCGTTGGCGATGTCGGAGAAGGTCGCGGTGCCCTTGTCCGCCGCCACCACCAGGTACGGATCGTCGTCATCGTGGCGCACCACGTTGGCCGGCGGCACCACGCCACCGTCCTTGAGGTTGTCGGTGATGTCGAGCAGGCCCGAGATGAAGATGCGGTAGCACGCCACGCCTTCGGCGGCGATCTCGTCACGGCTGCCGCCCAGCGGCAGGCGACGCGGCAGGAAGCCGCCCTTGGCGCCGACCGGCACGATCACCGAGTTCTTCACCTGCTGGGCCTTGACCAGGCCGAGCACCTCGGTGCGGAAGTCTTCCTCGCGGTCCGACCAGCGCAGGCCGCCGCGGGCGACGTTGCCGAAGCGCAGGTGCACGCCCTCGACCCGTGGCGAATAGACGAAGATCTCGAACTTCGGCACCGGCTTGGGTAGCTCGGGGATCAGCTTGGGGTTGAACTTGAAGCTGAAGTACGACTTGTTCTGCCCGTTGGCGTCCGGCTGGTAGAAGTTGGTGCGCAGGGTCGCCTTGATCAGGTCCAGGTAGCGACGCAGGATGCGGTCCTCGTTGAGCACCTGCACGTCATCCAGGGCGGTGAGGATGGCCTGTTCCAGGCGCTGCTGCTTGTCGTCGAGGTCTTCGTTGGTGAGCTTGCGCGCCAGGTAGAAGCGGGTCTTGAACAACCGGGTCAGCTCGCGGGCGATATCGGTGTGGTTGTTCAGGGTGCTGGCGATGTAGCCCAGGTCGAAGCCCAGGCGAATCTGCTTGAGGTAACGGGCGTAGGCCCGCAGCAGCGCGACGTCGCGCCACGGCAGGCCGGCGGTCAGCACCAGGCGGTTGAACGCGTCGTTCTCGGCGTCGCCCTTGACGATATGGACGAAGGCGTCCTGGAAGGTGTCGTTGAGCTGCTGGATGTCGAGGTTGAGGCCTTCGCTGTAGGTGAAGGCAAAGTCGTGGATCCAGAACTCGCGGCCGCTGGCGTGGCGCAGGCGGTAAGGGAATTCGCCGAGCACGCGCAGGCCGAGGTTTTCCAGAATCGGCAGCACGTCCGACAGTGCCAGCGGCGTATCGGCGTGGTAGAGCTTGCAGTGCAGCGTGCGCTCACCGAGCTGGGTCAGCGGCTGGTAGAAGCTCATGGCCAGCGGCTTGGCCTCGGACAGGTTCAGCACATGTTGCATGTCGACCACCGCCGAATGCGCGGCGAAGCGCTCGCGGTAGCCGGCCGGGAAGCCTTTCGGGAAGTCGGCGAGGATGTTGGTGCCGTGGGCTTCGCCAAAGTTTTCCACCACCAGCGCCGAGAAGTCGTCCTGCCACGAACGGCAGGCCTGGATCACTTCGTTCTCCAGTTGCTGCGGGTCGATCTCGATGCGGTTCTTCGGGTCGACCCGCAGGATCAACTGCACGCGGGCCAGCACAGACTCGGAGAAGAAGGTCCAGAACTCGCAGTCGGTGGCTTTCAGGCGCTCCATCAGCACCTGCTGGATCTTCTGCCGCACCTCGGTGGAGTAGATCTCGCGCGGTACGTAGGCCAGGCAGTAGCAGAAGCGGCCGTACGGATCCTTGCGCAGGAACACGCGGATCTTGTTGCGTTCCTGGATCTGCACGATCGACATGGCGGTGCTGAACAGCTCGTCCACCGGGGTCTGGAACAGGTCGTCGCGGGGCAGCACTTCGAGGACCTGGGCCAGTTCCTTGCCCAGGTGCGCTTTCGGATCGAAGTGCGAACGGCGCTCGACTTCAGCGACCTTGCCGCGGATGTAGGGGATGGTGTGCACGCTCTCGCCGTACACCGACGAGGTGTACAGGCCCATGAAGCGGCATTCCTTGACGACCTTGCCGTCCTGGTCGATCTGGCGGATCGACACGTAATCCGGGTAGGCCGGACGATGCACGCGGCTCGGCTGCGAGGCTTTGGCGAACGACAGCAGGCGCGGTTCGCGCAGGTAGGCGACGGCGTAGTCCTCGATGCGCAGGTCGTCGGCGCCAAGACCGGCGCGCAGCAGGCGGGCCAGGCCCAGGAACGAAGCGTCGTCGTAGACCAGGTGGCCGCCGTCGGCGTCGGACTCGACGGTGAACTCCTCATAGCCGAGGAAGGTGAAATGGTTGTCCAGCAGCCACGACAGGAAGCTTTTCACCTCAGCCTTGTCGTTCTGCGCGGGGCCGAAGGCGTTCTGCTCCACCAGTTCCAGCAGCTCGCGGATCTTGGCTTTCATCGGCTCGAAGTCGGCGACCACGCCGCGCACCTCGGCCAGCACCTGCTCCAGCTCCATGGTCAGGGTGTTGAGCTCGGCGGTATTGGAGCAGCGGTCGATCTCCAGGTACATCAGCGATTCATGGTTGACGCCCTCGCCCAGGGTGCCCTTGGGCAGCAGCTCGACCAGCTCGCCCTTGGCGCCGCGGCGCACGCTGAGCACGGTGGTCTGCAGGGTGTGGATGCTGTAGCCGCGGCGGTTGAGCTCGGTGCGCACCGAGTCGACCAGGAATGGCAGGTCGTGGTGCAGTACCTCGACCACGGTGTGCGTGGACTGCCAGCCGTGGCGTTCGTAATCGGGGTTGTAGACCCGCACCTGCGGGTGCGCGGCGTCGAAGCGCTCGATGATGCGCCAGGCGGACAGCGTGCAGCCGGCCAGGTCCGACAGCCTGCGCTGAGTGAGTTCGTCCAGAGAGATGATGCCGAAGAACTGTTCAGCGAACAGTGCCACTTGTGGCAGGGACTGTTCGTTGATGTGCTGCGCCAGGGCCGCTTGCAGTTGATGCTGGAAGTCGGCTTTGCTGGCTGCGGTGAAGAACGCCATCTGTGGTACTCCGCTTGGGCTTTGTTATAGGTGAAGCGTCGCGTACATGCGCCTTGTACGGATCAACCATAGCCAACCCGTGGCAAGACAGAAGCGTTGGGTACCTGCAAAAGCGACTGCCAGGTGGCTGTGCCTTTACGGGAACCCATCGACAGGGCAGCTTAACGACTGAACGGTCACTTGGGCTTGCAGCGCTGCGACAATTTCGGTCAATGCGCGGTAACTTTACGTTTATCAGTGTGCGCAAGGCTGTCAGAATTCCTTTTCATTTCCATTGATCCGAGTGCGCCATGCAATTGAAAACCGCCCTGCTCTTCGCCACCCCCTGCGACGACGAGGAAGACAACATGGCGACCCTGTGCTGCCACAGCGACAAGGGCCAGATGTTCCTGCTGACCCGCTACCCGGACGAGGACACCGTCGACCTGACCCTGGACGACGAGCCGTCGACGCTGGACGGGCTGAAGGTGACCTTGAGCGCCACCCGCCTGCTGATCGAGGTGGCGGCCGGGGATCGCGACGCGCTGAAGGGCGACGAGGAACTGGAGATCATCCTGACTACCTCGGGCAGCGACCTGGAGGAAGTCGCGCTGACCTTGCGCAACATCCTCGACGGCACCGGGACCTTCGTGTCCGAGGTCTAGACCGGTCATTCGGGCCTCCTCGCGGGGGCTTGAGTCTTCCGCGATGAAGGCACAACACCATTGACAGCCGAACGTGCGAGCAGGCATTGTCTGACAACCTGACCAATAGGCACCCGCACGTCCATGCTAGAGCTACAGCGCCCCGACACCCTCGTTGAACGCGTCGTCAGCGCCATTCGCGCCGAGATCGATGCCGGCCGCCTGGCCGCCGAGTCGCGCCTGCCCACCGAACAGCAGTTGGCCGAACAGCTCAATGTCAGCCGCTCGGTCGTGCGCGAGGCCGTGGCGCAGCTCAAGGCCGATGGCGTGCTGATCGCTCGCCGCGGGCTCGGTTCGTACATCTCGCAGACCCCCAACGGCACGGTGTTCCGCTTCCCCGGCAGCAACGGGCGCAAGCCGGACCTGGTGCAGATGTTCGAGATGCGCCTGTGGATCGAGACCCAGGCCGCCGCCATCGCCGCTCGCCGCCGCGACGCCGACGACCTGCAGCGCATGGCCGCGGCCCTGGGCACCATGGAAGACCCGCGCAGCGACTTTGCCACCGCCGCGGCCGCTGATGTGGCCTTTCACCGTGCCATCGCCGACGCCGGCAAGAACGACTACTTCGTCGCCTTCCACGATTTCCTCGGTGGCCAGCTGGCCGCCGCGCGCCGCACCGCCTGGGAAAACTCCGCCACCCCGGCCGTGGGCGGTTCGGCCGACGCGCTCCGTGAGCACCGGGCGCTGTACCAGGCCATTGCCGACGGTGATCGGCAGGCGGCCGCCGCCTGCGCCGAGGCCCATCTGCGCGCTTCGGCCAAGCGCCTGAAACTCGATCTTCCCGACCTCGACTGATTCTGGAGACTCCTATCGCAGCCTGGCGAGGTTTTACGCGCACTACTTAGTCTGACAACCTGATAAGCAGATTCACCGACAAGAATTCCAAGGTACCCTGCATGACTTACGACTATTGCATCATCGGCGGCGGCATCGTCGGCCTCGCCACCGCGATGGCCCTGCTCACCCGTCGCCCCGGCGCCTCGCTGCTGATCCTGGAAAAGGAGGCCAGCCTCGGCCGCCACCAGACCGGCCACAATAGCGGCGTGATCCATGCCGGTATCTACTACGCACCCGGCAGCCTCAAGGCCGACCTGTGCAAGCGCGGTGCCCAGGCCACCAAGGACTTCTGCACCGAGCACGGCATCGCCTTCGAGGTCTGCGGCAAGCTGCTGGTGGCTTCCAATGACCTGGAGGTGCAGCGCATGCAGGCGCTGTACGAGCGTTCGCAGCAGAACGGCCTGAAAGTCGAGCGCCTGGACGCCGGCGCCCTGCGTGAGCGGGAGCCGAACATCGTCGGCAAGGGCGCGCTGTTCCTCGATGCCACCGGTATCGTCGACTACCAGCAGGTATGTGACGCCATGGCCAAGGTGATTCGCCAGGCCGGGGGCGAAGTGCGCCTGTCCACCGCCGTGCGCGCCATCCAGGAGCATGCCGATCATGTCGCGGTCAGCACCGACGGCAACACCTGGCGCGCCCGCCAGCTGGTGGCCTGCGCCGGCCTGCAGTCCGACCGCCTGGCGCGCCTGGCCGGGGTGAAGATCGACCACCAGATCATCCCCTTCCGCGGCGAGTACTACCGCTTGCCGGCGAGCAAGAACCAGATCGTCAACCACCTCATCTACCCGATCCCCGATCCGGAACTGCCGTTCCTTGGCGTGCACCTGACGCGGATGATCGACGGCAGCGTCACCGTCGGCCCCAACGCAGTGCTCGGCTTTGGCCGGGAAAACTACCGCAAGTTCTCGGTGAACTGGCGCGACGTCGCCGAGTACGCAGGCTTCCCCGGCTTCTGGAAAACCATCTGGAACAACCTCGGTTCCGGCACCGCCGAGATGAAGAACTCACTGTTCAAGCGTGGCTACCTGGAGCAGTGCCGCAAGTACTGCCCATCCCTCGAAGTCGAGGATCTGCTGCCCTATGAGGCCGGCATCCGCGCCCAGGCGGTGATGCGCGACGGCACCCTGGTGCACGACTTCCTGTTCGCCGAGACGCCGCGCATGGTGCACGTGTGCAACGCACCGTCGCCGGCCGCCACCTCGGCCATCCCCATCGGCCAGATGATCGCCGAAAAGATCCTCGAGGCCCGCTGAAGCACCTGCTGCATCCACAACTACAAAGACAACAAGGAAACCTCAGATGTCGGTATACGAGACGGCCCCGGCCGCGCCGGAAACCCCCGAACAGCAACGCAAGCGCCTGCGCAAGGTGGCGGCGGCGACCATCTTCGGCTCGATGCTGGAGTGGTATGACTTCTACCTCTACGCGACCATGGCGGCGATCGTCTTCTCGAAGATCTTCTTCGACCCGAGCAACCCGGCGGTGGCCTCGCTGCTGGCGTTTTCCACATTCGCCATCGGCTTCATCGCCCGCCCGTTCGGCGGCGTGCTGTTCGGCTACCTGGGCGACCGTTTCGGGCGCAAGCATGTGCTGGTGATCACTTTCTGCATGATGGGCCTGTGCACCATGCTGATCGGCCTGATCCCCGGCTACGCGACCATTGGCATCTGGGCGCCGATCCTGCTGGTGATCATCCGCATCATCCAGGGCCTGGGCGCCGGTGCCGAGTTGTCCGGCGCGGCAGTCACCTCCTACGAACACGCCAGTGAAGGCAAGCGCGGCAGCCAGGGGGCCTGGCCGGCACTGGGGCTGAACCTGGGCTTGCTGCTATCGTCGCTGACCGTGTACCTGCTGACCATGAACGGCAACGAATTCCTGCTGGCCGGCGGCTGGCGCATCCCGTTCATCGCTAGTATCGCGCTGGTCGCGGTGGGCCTGTGGGTGCGCAAGAGCATCCCCGAGACTCCGGACTTCAAGGAGCTGGACAAGGCCGACGACAAACCGCAGGTGTCGCCGCTGAAGCTGCTGTTCAGGAACGACCTCAAGGGCCTGGCCGTGGTGTTCTTCGTGGCGGTGGGCTACAACGCCCTGAGCTACATCTTCAAGACCTTCTCGCTGGCCTACCTGACCCAGTTCAAGGGCGTCGAGGCGCATGTCACCTCGCTGTCGGTGACCCTGGCCAGCCTGGTGGCGATCTTCGCCGTGCCGTTCTTCGGCTGGCTGTGCGACAAGTGGAGCAGCAAGACCGTGCTGATGCTCGGTGGCGTGCTGTCGGCGCTGTTTGCCTTCCCGTTCCTGCAACTGCTGTCGACTGGCGAGCCGATGATGATCTACTTGGCCATCGCCGTGGGCACCGGGATCCTGGCGCCGATGATGTTCGCCCCGCAGGGGTCGTTCCTCAGCCGGCAATTCCCCACGCAGACGCGCTCGTCCGGGTTCGGCACCGGGCGAGAGGTCGGTACCGCGGTGGCCGGTGGCCTGGCGCCGTTGGGTGGGCTGGCGCTGGTGGCAGGTTCCGCGACTCATTCCACCGATGGCGTGGCGATGATATTGGCGGTGGCCGGGGTGCTGGTGGTGGTGTTTGCGTTCTTTGACCAAGGGTGGCGGCATTCGAAGGCGAAGAACTAAACAAAGCCACGATCCGATCCGATCTTGATCTTGATCTTGATCTTGATCTTGATCTTGATCTTGATCTTGATCTTGATCTTGATCTTGATCTTGATCTTGATCTTGATCTTGATCTTGATCGCAAGATTAACTGCGTAGTCCCTAGCGACAGCTGCGTCAGTTCAGGCGCCGCCCGTAACTTCGCGACTTCAGGAGGCCGAACGGAGGTCGTGCGGAGGGAGGTGACGGGCATGGATGCCCGTCAAGCGCTGCGCCCCAGGATGGGGCGTTCAGCGCGGTCCTCCCGGGAGCAAGGCCGGAGTGAG
>NZ_JBSSEW010000029.1:0-55885 GCF_054062095.1 Pseudomonas sp. TE6288 | reverse complement strand
GAACGCCGGTTTGTAGATGTGTTTGCTCGCACGAACATCATCCATCAAACCGGCGTTCTTGTTTCTGTCTTTCCCGGGATTCCGTGAAGAACCTTCTTTTTTGGTGAGTGCCTGTATCGCCCAATCGCGGGGCAAGCCCACGTATGCTCGATTCGTGGGAGCGGGCTTGCCCCGCGATTGGCCCATTCATGAAACTTGTTTCATCGCTGTTTTATTTACTTAGCCTGCTAACAAACTCTATAAAGAGGGTGTGCGACACGCTGTCGCAGCCAACTGAAGCAGTGGAGTTTAACGATGACAGTCCAAGTAACCGAACGCGACGAATCGAAAATGTCCCACGAAGGCCTGGCCGCTGGTGTGCGGATCTGGGATGTGCATCAACAGGGCCAACTGGTCGGCATGTTCCATGATGAGCACCAAGCCCAGCAGTACCGCATGGAGCTGGAATACCTAGAGAACCAGCGACCGTCGCAATAACACCCCCTTCAAACGAAAAACCCCGCCTAGGCGGGGTTTTTCATGCTTACCACATCAGATCGTCAGGGATCTTGTAGGCTGCGTACGGGTCGTCCTCGTCCGCCTCCTCGACATGGGTGTTGAGCAGCAGGATGCGATTGGGGTCGCGCTCCTGGATCTTCACCGCCGCCTCGCGTGGAATCACTTCGTAGCCACCGCCATGAGCGACGACGGCCAGCGCGCCGTTGCTCAGCTTGCTGCGCATCAGGGCGTTGACGGCGATGCGCTTGACCTTCTTGTCATCGACGAAGTTGTAGTAGTCCTCGGTATTCAGCTTGGGCAGGCGGGTCGCCTCGATCAATTGCTTGATCTGCGCGGCACGGGCCTTCTGCTCGGCTTTTTCCTGGACCTGGCGGTTCAGCTCCTGGTCTTTTCGGGCTTTCTCGGCCAGGGCCTCCTTGGCCAGGCGCTGCTGGCTGTCGTCCACCTCGGCCTGGCCCTTGTGCTCCAGGCGTTTCTGTTTTTTCTCGGCCTTGTTGGTCTGAGAAACCTGTTTCTGGTTGACCAGACCGGCTTTGAGCAATTGGTCGCGAAGGGAAAGGCTCATGGAAGTTCACTCACTTATGCATCAGCTCAGCCGCAGCTGGGCAGGTTCTTTTCCTGACGCTTGGCCTCGCCCCACAGGGCGTCCAGCTCGTCGAGGGTACGATCTTGGATGTTCAGGCCCTGCTCGCGCAATGCCTGTTCGATGAATCGGAAGCGCCGCTCGAATTTGCGGTTGGCGCGGCGCAGGGCGTTTTCCGGGTCGTGGCGCAGGTGGCGGGCCAGGTTGACGGTGGCGAACAGCAGGTCGCCCAGCTCATCTTCAAGCGCATCGCTGTCGCCATCGGCCATGGCCTGCAACACTTCGTCGAGCTCCTCGCGCACCTTGTCCAGCACCGGCAGCGCGTCCGGCCAGTCGAAGCCGACCGTGGCGGCGCGCTTCTGCAGCTTGGCCGCCCGTGACAGCGCAGGCAAGGCCGCCGGCACATCGTCGAGCAGCGAGAGCTGTTCAGGCTCGCTCCTCTCGGCGCGCTCCTCGGCCTTGATCTCTTCCCAGCGCGACTTGACCTGGGCCTCGTCCAGCTTGGGGGTGTCCAGCGGCGCATAGAGCTCGCCGGTGGGGAATACATGGGGGTGGCGGCGGATCAGCTTGCGGGTGATCGCATCGACCACGCCGTCGAACTCGAAACGCCCTTCTTCCCGTGCCAGCTGGCTGTAGTAGACCACCTGGAACAGCAGGTCGCCCAGCTCGCCCTGCAGGTGCTCGAAGTCGCCGCGCTCGATGGTGTCGGCCACTTCATAGGCCTCTTCGATCGTGTGCGGGACGATGCTGGCGTAGTCCTGCTTGAGGTCCCAGGGGCAACCGTATTGCGGGTCGCGCAGGCGGGCCATCAGGTGCAGCAGGTCGTCGAGGGTGTAGGTCATGGATATCTTTTCCTCAGCGAGGGCCTTGCCCTCGATCGCCGGCAAGCCGGCTCCCACAGGGTTATGCCGTACCTGTGGGAGCTGGCTTGCCAGCGATGGGCCGCACAGCGGCCCCGTTCTGTCTCAAGGGGTACGGTTACGCCGCGTCTCGATGATGTTGGGCAACTGCGAGATCCTGCCAAGCAGGCGCCCGAGGGCGTCCAGCCCAGGGATCTCGATGGTCAGCGACATCAAGGCGGTGTTGTCTTCCTTGTTCGAGCGGGTGTTGACCGCCAGCACGTTGATCTTCTCATTGAGCAGCACCTGCGAAACGTCGCGCAGCAAACCCGGGCGGTCGTAGGCACGGATGATGATGTCGACCGGGTAGGTCTGCACCGGGATCGGCCCCCAGCTGACCTGGATCATGCGCTCCGGCTCCTTGCCCGCCAACTGCAGCACCGAAGCGCAGTCCTGGCGGTGAATGCTCACGCCACGACCCTGGGTGATGTAGCCGACGATGGCATCGCCCGGCAGCGGCTGGCAGCAGCCGGCCATCTGCGTGAGCAGGTTGCCGACGCCCTGGATCTGGATGTCGTTGCGCTTGCCCGAACGGATGCCCCGCGCCTGGCGCGGGATCAGCTCGACCGGCTCCAGGCGCTCGGGTTCGAGCAACTGCTGGGCGGCGTTGACCATATGCGCCAGGCGCAGGTCGCCGGCACCGAGGGCGGCGAACATGTCCTCGGCGGTCTTGACGTTGGCCTTCTCGGCCAGGCGCTCGAAGTCCACCTGCGGCAGGCCCAGACGCGACAGCTCGCGCTCGAGCAGGGTCTTGCCGGCGGCGACGTTCTGGTCGCGGGCCTGCAGCTTGAACCAATGGACGATCTTGGCCCGGGCCCGCGAGGTGGTCACGTAGCCCAGGTTGGAGTTCAGCCAGTCGCGGCTCGGGCTGCCGTGCTTGCTGGTGATGATCTCCACCTGCTCGCCAGTCTGCAGGCTGTAGTTCAGCGGTACGATGCGCCCGTTGATCTTGGCGCCACGGCAGTTGTGGCCGATCTCGGTGTGCACCCGGTAGGCGAAGTCCAGCGGCGTGGAACCCTTGGGCAGGTCGATGGCGTGACCGTCGGGGGTGAACACGTAGACGCGGTCCGGCTCGATATCGACGCGCAGCTGTTCGGCCAGGCCGCCGATATCGCCCAGTTCCTCGTGCCACTCCAGCACCTGGCGCAACCAGGAGATCTTCTCTTCGTAGTGGTTCGAGCTGGGCTTGACGTCGGTACCCTTGTAGCGCCAGTGGGCGCAGACGCCCAGCTCGGCTTCCTCGTGCATGCCATGGGTGCGGATCTGCACCTCGAGCACCTTGCCCTCGGGGCCGATCACCGCGGTGTGCAGGGAGCGATAGCCGTTTTCCTTGGGGTTGGCGATGTAATCGTCGAACTCTTTCGGAATGTGCCGCCACAGGGTGTGGACGATGCCCAGCGCGGTGTAGCAGTCGCGCACTTCCGGCACCAGCACGCGTACCGCACGCACGTCGTAGATCTGGCTGAACTCCAGGCCCTTGCGCTGCATCTTGCGCCAGATCGAATAGATGTGTTTCGCCCGGCCACTGATATCGGCGTTGACACCGGTGGCCAGCAGCTCGTTCTGCAACTGGTTCATCACATCGCTGATGAAACGCTCGCGGTCCAGCCGGCGCTCGTGCAGCAACTTGGCGATCTGCTTGTACTGGTCGGGCTCGAGGTAGCGGAACGACAGGTCCTCGAGTTCCCACTTGATATGGCCGATACCCAGACGGTGCGCCAGCGGCGCATAGATGTCGAACACCTCGCGGGCCACGCGCAGGCGTTTCTCGTCATCGGCGGACTTCACCGCCCGGATGGCGCAGGTGCGTTCGGCCAGCTTGATCAGCGCCACGCGCACGTCGTCGACCATCGCCACGAGCATCTTGCGCAGGTTCTCGACCTGCGCCTGGGAGCCGAGCACCAGCGACTGGCGCGGGCTGAGGCTGGCACTGATGGCCGCCATGCGCAGCACGCCGTCGATCAGCTTCGACACCACCGGCCCGAAGCGCTGGCCGACCTCGGCCAAGGTCACCTTGCCTTCGCGCACCGAACGGTAGATGACCGCCGCCACCAGGGAATCCTGGTCGAGCTTGAGGTCGGCAAGGATTTCGGCGATCTCGAGCCCCGCCTGGAAACTGGACGTGCCATCGGCCCAGGAATGCTTGGCCGGATTGCCTTTCTTCTCGACCTCATGGGCAAACTCGCAGGCCTCTTTCAACCCCGGGCGATCGAGTTGCGAATCGACGCTCACCACATGATCGAGCCATGCTTCGAGATTGATACTGCCGTCGTTGTTGACCGGCTGGTGCACTCTCACCTGTACCATCTTTGCTTTACCTTTCCATACAGCGCACCACGCGGGTGCACTGGCTATCACCTGTGCGCCCCTCACTCCCTGAAGGCCGCACCAAGAGGGCCAGCCCGGCTAGCCCACTTCGAATAACGCCATGGCCTCGACATGCGCCGTCTGAGGAAACATGTCGAGAATCCCGGCCCTTTTTAACCGGTACCCCTGCCCGACCAGCACTTGCGCGTCACGCGCCAGCGTGGCCGGATTGCACGATACGTAGACCAGCCGTTTCGCACCCAGCCGGGCGATGCCCTGCACCACCTCGAAAGCCCCGTCGCGCGGTGGATCCAAGAGTACCGCAGAAAAGCCCTCGACAGCCCATCCGGCGCCCGCCAAAGGCTGCGATAAATCGGTCTGAAAAAACCGTGCGTTATGCACATTGTTGGCGTGGGCGTTGGCCTCGGCACGGCTGACCATCGCCTGCACGCCTTCCACCGCCACCACCTCGCGCGCCTGACGCGCCAGGGGCAAGGCAAAGTTGCCCAGGCCGCAGAACAGGTCCAGCACCCGCTCATGCGCCTCGGGCGCCAGCCAGGCCAAAGCCTGCTGGATCATCAAGGTATTGACCTGGGCATTGACCTGGACGAAGTCGCCCGGTCGCCAGGCCAGCTCCAAGCCCCAGGGCTCCAGGGCAAAGCCCAGTTGCGCCGTAGCCTCCACCGGTGCCGGCTCGCCCTCGCCTTGTAGCCACAATTGGGCGCCGGCTTCGCGGCAGAATGCCTCGAGCCGCGCCAGGTCTTCCCTTGGCAATGGCGCCACATGCCGTACCAACACCGCCTCGGCGGTACCGCTGAACAGCTCCACATGCCCCAGCGCCTGCGGCTTGCTCAAGCTGCGCAACATGGTCCGCAGGTGACGCATGATCGCCTGCAAGGGCTGTACCAGCACCGCGCAGTCGTCGATGGCAACGATGTCCTGGCTGGCCTCGGCGCGGAAACCGACCTCCAGCTGACGCGCCTTGGTATCCCAGCGTACCGCTACTCGCGCCCGGCGGCGGTAGCCGAATTCCGGTCCGCACAAGGGAACAGCCCACTCTTCGGGCTGCACGCCGGCCACCCGCTGCAACTGCTCGGCGAGCAGGCGCTGCTTGAGCGCCAGCTGGCCGTCATGGGGCAGGTGCTGGAGGTTGCAGCCACCACAGCGGGCGTAATGCCGGCAAGGCGCTTCACGGCGCTCGGGGCTGGCCTGGAACACCCGCTCCAGGCGCGCCTCGACCACCTTGCCGCGCGCGGCAAGTACCCGCGCCTCGACGTCCTCGCCGCCCAGCGCGCCGCTGACGAACCAGGTGCGCCCCTCGCTGAAGGCGATGCCGCGGCCGTCACCGGCCACGCGCTCGATCAGCAGGCGCTGCTTCTTGCCCACCGGCACTTGTGCGGCACGGTTGCCGCCGGCCGGCTGGAAGCGCAGGCCGGTGTTGCTTTTCTTTCTGGACATCAGGTCGGATCGAACAGGCCGGTGGAAAGGTAACGGTCGCCGCGGTCGCAGATGATGGCGACCATCACCGCATTCTCGACTTCACGGGACAGGCGCAGCATCGCCGCAACCGCCCCGCCGGAGGATACGCCACAGAAAATGCCCTCTTCGCGGGCCAGGCGACGGGTGGTTTCCTCGGCCTCCTGCTGGGACATGTCGACCACGCGGTCGACCCGGGTGGCGTCGAAGATCTTCGGCAGGTACTCGTGGGGCCAACGGCGAATGCCCGGAATGGCCGAGCCTTCCATCGGCTGCAGGCCAATGATCTGCACCGCCGGGTTCTGCTCCTTGAGGTACTGCGAACAGCCCATGATGGTGCCGGTCGTGCCCATGGAGCTGACGAAGTGGGTGATCGTGCCCTGGGTCTGCTGCCAGATCTCCGGGCCCGTGCTGTTGTAGTGCGCGATCGGGTTGTCGCCGTTGGCGAACTGGTCAAGCACCAGCCCACGGCCTTCGGCCTGCAGTTTTTCCGCGAGATCGCGAGCCCCTTCCATGCCCTCTTCCTTGGTCACCAGGATCAGCTCCGCGCCATAGGCGGTCATGGCCGCCTTGCGTTCGGCGGTGGAGTTGTCCGGCATGATCAGGATCATCTTGTAGCCCTTGATCGCCGCTGCCATGGCCAGGGCGATGCCGGTATTGCCGGAGGTGGCTTCGATGAGGGTGTCGCCAGGCTTGATCTGGCCACGCAGTTCGGCACGGGTGATCATCGACAACGCCGGGCGGTCCTTGACCGAACCTGCCGGGTTGTTGCCTTCGAGCTTGAGCAGCAAGGTATTGCTGGTGTTCCCGGCGATGCGCTGCAGGCGAACCAGCGGCGTATGGCCGACGCAGTCGGCGATGGTTGGGTACTGCAGGGTCATGGGCGTTTTCGCAATCCGGACGGCAGGGGCGCCTATCATACCGGCAAACCCGGCGCGGCCATATCACGCAATTGTCGGTGGTTATAGCGGCTAGCTATAAGGAGTTGCTTCCTGGCAGCGGGCTTGCCCGCGCCGGACCAACCGATGGCCCCGCTTCATGGGCAGGCAGGCGCATGCACAGGCGCAGGCCACGCTCGCCATTGACCGCCCACACCAGCCCACCCTGGCGGCGGATCGCATTGCGGGCAATGCTCAAGCCCAAGCCGAAGCCACCGTCCCCGGGCCGTGCCCCGTCCAACCTGGAAAACGGCGCGAAGATCCGCTCGAGGTCTTCCTCGGCCACGCCACCGCCGTCGTCCTCCAGGTCGATACGCCAATACCCGCCTTCACGCCAGCCGCCCAGACGCACCACCCCCGCCTCGGGCGAGTGCCGGATGGCGTTGCGCAGCATGTTCTCCAGCGCCTGGGCAAGGTCGTTGAGGCTGCCCCGCACCCAGCAGTCCGCCGGCAACGCACAGCGCAACCGCCCAGGTGCCCAGCCGCTTTCGTAACAGGCATTTTCGCTGAGCAGGTCCCACAGCGCCGGCACCTGGATCGGCTCCAGGTTCAGCGGGGCGCGCTCGGCGTCCTGCCAGGCCAGCTGCAAGGTGTCTTCGACCAGCTGCTGCATGCCGTCCACCTCGCGGTGCAGGCGTTCGCGCAGGCGCTGCAGGTCGGTCTCGCCGTCGCAGGCCACGCGCAGGCGACTGAGCGGCGTGCGCAGCTCGTGGGACAGGTCGCGCAGCAACTGCTGCTGCAAGGCCACGGTGCCCTGCAGGCGCTCGGCCATCTGATCGAAGGCCCTGGCCAGTTCGCCCAGCTCGTCCTTGCGCCGGGTGGTGCGCGAATCCAGGCGCGCCGCCAGCTGGTCGGCGCGCCAGGCGCTGGCCTGTTCCCGCAATTGATTGAGCGGCACGATCAGCATGCGGTACAGGCCCACACACAACAGCAAGGTAAACAGTCCAGGGATGATGCCGTTGGTGACGATGCGCCAGAACAACCGGTACTGGCCCGGGTTGAAGCGTTCCGGCAGCTCGATCACCAGCATGCCCTGCTCCGGCGCGCCGGGGAACGGCAGACGCAACCAGGGCTGGCCGATACTGCGCCGGCTCATCGGCCAGTCGACGCCGCGCAGGCGGGTCAGGCGCTGGGCCTGCCCGGCGGTCAGGTCGGCACTGCCCAACGGCTGCAGGTCGCCATCGAGCACCCCCACCCAGCCTTGCTCGCGCCCACGCATCCCGGCCAGCCAGGCGTCGACACCGTCAGCGCCGCCGCTGCGCCAGGCCTGTTCCGCCTCGGCCGCGTAACCCCGCAGCACTTGACGCGCAGGTTCGGAAAGGAAGGCGTCCTGGGTCTCCATATGGCGACCCCAGCTGTAGCTGAGGCCGATCATCAGCAGGCAGAAGCCCACCAGCAGGACGGTCAGTTTCCAGAATAGCGAATGGCGATCGAGCACGGTTCAGTCGGCCTCGCCCACGCCGAACACATAGCCCTTGCCCCAGACGGTGCGGACTTGCCGCTCGTGATAGCCGATGGCCTTGAGCTTGCGGCGGATCTGGCTGACATGCATGTCCAGGCTGCGGTCATGCCGCGAATAGCCACGCTGCAGCACCTGCTGGTAAAGGAACGGCTTGCTCAGCACCTCATCCTGGCTGCGATGCAGGGTGTCGAGCAGGCGGTACTCACTAGGGGTCAGGCCGGCCCAGGCGCCAGCGAGGCAGACATCGGCCGCCTGCTCATCGAAGCGCAACTGCCCCGCCGCCGCCTCGCGTGGCACCAGCGCACGCCGCTCGAAGGCCACCCGGCGCAGGATCGCCTCGATGCGCACCCGCAGCTCGGCGAAACTGAAAGGCTTCGGCAGGTAGTCGTCCGCTCCCCGCTCGAAACCGCTGATACGGTCGGCCTCGGCCCCCAGCGCGGACATCAGGATGACAGGCGTGGCGCTGCACCGGCGCAGGCTGGCCAGGGCATCCAGGCCATTGAGGCCAGGCAGCAGGATATCCAGCAGAACCAAGTCGAAGACCTGTCGCCCCGCCGCCTCGAGGCCTTCCAGGCCACTGCGGCACCAGGTCACTCGGAAACCACCGCGGCGCAGCTCTTCGTGCAGGTAGGCACCCAGCACGGGGTCGTCCTCGATGGCCAGGATATTGGTGGCGCGAATAGCTTCAGGATGCATTGGCAACTGCCATCGATTCTCAGTTGCGTGATTATTGGGCAAGCGCTCCTGGCAAGGCAACCATTGCCCGACTGACGCACCATCGAGGGACCAGCCTCACTTGGCAAACAAAAAGCCTTACAAATGCCCCCGGTGCGGAGTAACGTTCCCGCTGATGCGCGAACAGCGCTTTTAAAGGCACATGACAGGAGACAGGTGTGCTCGACCGTTTGGGAATCCGCAGCCGCGTCCTGCTGCTGGCCTTGCTCCCCGCCAGCCTGATGGCCCTGGTGCTGGGCAGTTACTTCACCTGGTTGCAACAGAGCGACCTGCGCACGCAGCTGCTGCAACGCGGCAAGATGATCGCCGAGCAGTTGGCGCCCCTGGCGGCGCCGGCCCTGGCTCGCCAGTCCCCGGCGCAACTGGAGCGCATCGCGGCCCAGGCCCTGGAGCAGGTCGACGTGCGCGCCGTGGCGTTCCTCGCCGCCGACCGCACGCGCCTGGCCCACGCCGGCCCCAGCATGCTCAACCAGCCGCCCAGCGGCGGTACCGGCACGCAACTGCTGCAGCGCACCGGCAATGATGCCACCCGCTACCTGATGCCGGTGTTCGGCCATCACCGCGACCTGGCCACCGACGCCGTGCCCGCCGAGGCCGAGCGCCTGCTCGGTTGGGTAGAAATCGAGCTGTCCCACGACGGCACCCTGCTGCGCGGCTACCGCAACCTGTTCACCAGCCTGCTGCTGATCCTCGCCTGCCTGAGCCTGACCGCGCTGCTCGCCCTGCGCATGAGCCGCACCATCAACGACCCGATCAACCGCATCAAGCACGCGGTCAACCAGCTCAAGGACGGCCACCTCGACGAACGCCTGCCGGCCATGGGCAGCCACGAGCTCGACGAACTGGGTGCCGGCATCAACCGCATGGCCGAGACCCTGCACAGCGCCCACGAAGAGCTGCAGCACAGCATCGACCAGGCCACCGAGGACGTGCGCCAGAACCTGGAAACCATCGAGATCCAGAACATCGAGCTGGACATGGCGCGCAAGGAGGCCCTGGAGGCCAGCCGCATCAAGTCCGAGTTCCTCGCCAACATGAGCCATGAGATCCGCACCCCGCTCAACGGCATCCTCGGCTTCACCCACCTGTTGCAGAAGAGCGAGCTGAGCCCGCGCCAGCTCGACTACCTCGGCACCATCGAGAAATCCGCCGACAACCTGCTGGGGATCATCAACGAGATCCTCGACTTCTCCAAGATCGAGGCCGGCAAGCTGGTGCTCGACAGCATCCCGCTCAACCTGCGCGACCTGATCCAGGACACCCTGACCATCCTTGCCCCGGCCGCCCACGCCAAACAGCTGGAGCTGCTCAGCCTGGTCTACCGCGACACCCCGTTGTCGCTGGTAGGCGACCCGTTGCGGCTCAAGCAGATCCTCACCAACCTGGTGAGCAATGCCATCAAGTTCACCCGCGAAGGCACCATCGTCGTGCGCGCCATGCTCGAGGACGAGCAGGAAGACAGCGTGCAACTGCGCATCAGCGTCCAGGACACCGGCATCGGCCTGTCGCCGCAGGATGTGCGCACCCTGTTCCAGGCCTTCAGCCAGGCCGACAACTCGCTGTCGCGCCAGCCCGGCGGTACCGGCCTGGGCCTGGTGATCTCCAAGCGCCTGATCGAACAGATGGGGGGCGAAATCGGCGTCGACAGCACGCCGGGCGAAGGCTCGCAGTTCTGGATCAGCCTCAACCTGCCCAAGGCCCACGACGACACCGAGGAGCAACCCGCCCAGGCCCTGGTCGGCCGTAGCGTGGCCATCGTCGACGGGCACGACCTGGCCCGCCAGGCGTTGGAGCACCAACTGGAGGACTGCGGCCTGGCGGTCAGCGTGTTCGCCTCCTGCGACCAGCTGCTGCACGGCGTGCAGGCGGCAAGCCAGGCCGGGCAGCCGTTCGAGTTCGCCGTGCTCGGGGTCAACCTCGGCAGCCTGGCGCCGGAACAATTGGGGCAGTACCACCAACAGCTCGAGCGCCTGGGTTGCCAGTGCGTGGTGCTGTGCCCCACCACCGAGCAACCGCTCTACCATCCTTACCTGCCCAACGCCCACGGCCAATTGCTGGCCAAGCCCACCTGCACGCGCAAGTTGCGCCGCCTGCTGCTGGAACTGGTACAACCCCGCCGCCCAGTATGCGAGCAGCGCAGCAACGGCGGCCAGCGCATGCCCAAGCTCCTCTGCGTCGACGACAACCCGGCCAACCTGCTGCTGGTGCAGACCCTGCTCGAAGGGATGGGCGCCGAGGTACTGGCGGTGAACAGTGGCTATGCCGCGGTGCAGGCCGTGCAGGACGAGCCCTTCGACCTGGTGCTGATGGATGTGCAGATGCCCGGCATGGATGGCCGTGCCTGCACCGAACAGATCCGCCAGTGGGAAGCCAGCCAGAGCGGCCCGCCCCTACCCATCGTGGCCCTCACCGCCCACGCCATGGCCAACGAAAAGCGCGCCCTGCTGCACAGCGGCATGGACGACTACCTGACCAAGCCGATCAGCGAGCGCCAGTTGGCCCAGGTGGTGATGAAATGGACCGGCCTGAGCCTGGGATCACCGCCGCAGGAACGCCCCAGTGAGCGCCTGCCCGACAGCAGCGAGCTGAAGGTGCTCGACCCGGAGGAAGGCCTGCGTCTGGCTGCCGGCAAGCCGGACCTGGCGGCGGATATGCTGGCCATGCTCCTGGCATCGCTGGATTCTGACCGCGAGGCGATCCAGGCCGCTCGCGACGCGGCCGATCGCAATGCCATGATCGAACGGGTACACCGACTCAACGGCGCCTCGCGTTATTGCGGCGTACCGCAGTTGCGGGCGGCCTGTCAGCGCAGCGAGACCTTGCTCAAGCAGGACAGCCCCCAGGCGTTGCAGGCCCTGGACGAACTGGACCAGGCCATCAGCCGACTGGCCGAGCAGGCGCGCGAAAGCGCCTGAATAGGCTTTGCAAGAGTCGTGGGAGCGGCGGTGCATCTTGCCCCGCGACAGGGCCGTCACAGATCAATACCCGATCTCCCTGACGGCCTAGACTGTTGCCGACTCACAGAAGGAAGCCCCCCATGCGCGCCCTGTTGTTCAGCAGCCAGCACTACGACCAGGAAAGCTTCACTCGCGCCGCCAGCGCGGGCGCCCTGGAGCTGCACTACCAGCCCGCCCGCCTGACCCTGGACACCGCAGCCCTCGCCCAGGGCTTCGAGGTGGTCTGCGCCTTCATCAACGATGAACTCGACGCCCAGGTCCTGCAGCGCCTGGCCGCCGGCGGCACACGCCTGATCGCCCTGCGCTCGGCCGGCTACAACCACGTCGACCTGGCCGCCGCGCAGAGTCTCGGGGTCAGCGTGGTGCGCGTCCCGGCTTATTCACCGCACGCCGTCGCCGAACATGCCGTGGCCCTGATCCTGGCCCTCAACCGCCGCCTGCACCGGGCCTACAACCGCACCCGCGAAGGCGATTTCACCCTGCACGGGCTGACCGGCTTCGACCTGCACGGCAAGACCGTCGGCGTGGTCGGCACCGGCCAGATCGGCGCGGCCTTCGCCCGCATCATGGCCGGCTTCGGCTGCCAGCTGCTGGCCTACGACCCCTACCCCAACCCTGAGCTGGTCGCCCTCGGCGCCCGCTACCTGGAACTGCCCGAGCTGCTGCGCCAGGCACGCATCATCAGCCTGCACTGCCCGCTCACCGAGCACACCCGCCACCTGATCAACGCCCAGAGCCTGGCCCAACTGCAGCCCGGCGCCATGCTGATCAACACCGGCCGCGGCGCCCTGGTCGACACCCCGGCACTGATCGATGCGCTCAAGAGCGGCCAGCTTGGCTACCTGGGGCTGGATGTCTATGAAGAGGAAGCGCAGCTGTTCTTCGAGGACCGCTCCGACTTGCCGCTGCAGGACGACGTGCTGGCACGGCTGCTGACCTTCCCCAACGTGATCGTCACCGCGCACCAGGCGTTCCTTACCCGCGAGGCCCTGGATGCCATCGCGGCCACCACCCTGGACAACATCTCCCGCTGGGCGGCAGGCAATCCGCAGAATCTTGTAAACGGTTGATGCTAGTGTGGTGCTTTGCAAATACGCCCCATAAGTCGCGCGTGATTTTTGTGCTCAAGCAAGGCGTCGCGACGAGTCGTAGCCCGGCTACGGCGAGGAGCGACAACGCAGCATGAGCGCAAAAAGCGCCGCGAATTAGGGTCGTTATTTGTGAAGCACCACACTAAGATACGCGGCATTTCTGGAGGACCCATGGTCGAACACGATTTCCGCTACACCCTTTTCAACCCGCAACACACCCTGATCGAGTGCCGCGCGCTGGTGCCGGGCCGCTACCAGGTCACCGGCAACGGCGGCTCGATCCAGAAAGGCGACGCACTGCTGGTTTCGCTCAAAGGCAGCAAAACCCTGTCCATGCGCCTGACCGTGGACAGCGTACGCCACCTGATCAACCCCACCGGGCAGTGGGTGGCCGTGGCCCAGGGGCCAGTATTCAACGAACTGGAAATCCACGAGTGGCAAGTCAAGTGCGACGGCTGCGACGCGGTGCTGGACTTCGAGTTCGCCGCCGAAGCCAAGCTCGGCAAGAAAGGCCACGCCCCGGCAGCCACCGCCCGTGTCCAGGAGCTGGGCTGGGCCAGCCAGGGCGACAAGCACCTGTGCCCGCAGTGCCAGGAGCGCGCCTGAGTGAAACAGCTGCTGACCGGCGTGCTGATCGCCACCGGCCTGATGGGCTGCGCGTCGCAACCTTCGAAGCTGCAGCAGGAGCAAAGCTACCTGCTGGAGTGGATTGGTGAACGCCCGCTGATCGACTACAGCCACCTGACCCTGACCCTGGCCAGCGATGGCCGTGCCTATGGCAATGCCGGCTGTAACCACTGGTTCGCGCCCTACACGCTGGACGGCGAGCACTTGAGCTTCGGCAAGGTCGGCAAGACCCGCAAGCTGTGCGCGCCAGCGCTGATGGAGCAGGAGAAACGCTTCCTGCAGGCGCTGGAGACGGTGCAGCGCTGGGACGTGTCGCCAATCGAGCAGATCCGCTTCTGGCCGGCCGAGGGCAAGCCGCTGCGGTTCTGGCCTGAGGAAGGCTGAAACCATCGCGGAGCAAGCACGCTCCCACGTGGGGGCGGGCTTGCTCCGCGATGCTGGAACTCAGGCGCCGCCCTTGAGCGCCCTGATCTTCGCCTGCAGCCCTTCAAGCGTCTGCTCGCCCAGCAGTTGCTCGCGCACCTTGCCCTTGTCATCGATGATATAGGTCACCGGCAGCGCCTCGCTGCGCGGCAGCTCATAGCGCTCGGCCGGGTCTTGCGCGAGCACGGTGAAACCGATGCCGAGGGTCTCGGCGGCGGCCTTGAGGTCGGCGCCCTGCAAGCCATCGAAGTTCACCCCCAGCACCTTGATGCCCTGGGCATCCCACTGCTTCGCCGCAGCATTGAGCTCGGGGATTTCGGTACGGCACGGGCCGCACCATTCGGCCCAGTAATTGAGCACCAACCAGTGCCCGTCGACCTGTTCGGCCTTCACCGTATTGCCGTGCTGGTCCACGCCGTAGTCCGCACCGCAGCCGCCGAGCAGCAGGCTCGCGGTGATGGCCAGTGCAGCTGCCAAACGCCTTGCCATGGGTCAATCCTTCTCGAAGTTTTCAAGCATTGAAGTCGGTCGCTGCGGTTAGAATAGCCGCCACACCCAGCTGGATGCGACCCGTCATGACCGATCTGACCCTCTATCATAACCCGCGCTGCTCGAAATCCCGCGGCGCCCTGGAACTGCTCGAAGCGCGCGGCCTCGCACCGACCATCGTGCGCTATCTCGAAACCCCGCCGGACGCCGCCACCCTCGAACAGCTGCTCGCCAAGCTGGGCATCGGCGCGCGCCAACTGCTGCGCACCGGCGAAGACGAATACAAGGCACTGGAGCTGGCCAACCCAGCCCTGAGCGACGCTCAGCTGATCAAGGCGATGGTCGAGCATCCCAAGCTGATCGAACGCCCGATCCTGGTCGCAGGCGACAAGGCCGTGATCGGACGCCCACCCGAGAAGGTCCTGGAGATCCTGCCGTGAGCGAACCCTACATCCTGGTGCTGTACTACAGCCGCCACGGCTCCACCAGCGAGATGGCCCGGCACATTGCCCGCGGCGTCGAGATGGCCGGCCTGGAGGCGCGCCTGCGCACGGTGCCGGCTATCTCCACCGAGTGCGAAGCCGTGGCCCCGGACATCCCGGCCAGCGGCGCGCTGTACGCCACCCTCGACGACCTGCGCCACTGCGCGGGCCTGGCCATGGGCAGCCCGACCCGCTTCGGCAACATGGCCGCGCCGCTCAAGTACTTCCTCGACGGCACCAGCAGCCTGTGGCTGGGCGGCGAGCTGGTGGGCAAGCCAGCGGCGGTGTTTACTTCCACCGCCAGCCTGCACGGCGGCCAGGAAACCACCCTGCTGTCGATGCTGCTGCCGCTGATGCACCACGGCATGCTGGTCACCGGCCTGCCCTACAGCGAGTCGGCGCTGCTCGATACCCGCGGCGGCGGCACCCCGTATGGGGCCAGCCACCATGCCGGCGCCGACGGCAAGCGCGAGCTGGACCAGCACGAGATCACCCTGTGCCGCGCCCTCGGCCAACGCCTGGCCAACACCGCCAAGGCCCTGGGTGGCCAGTGTGGCTAGAAAACCCAAGGTGCTGCCGCCGCTGGAGTGGCTCGCCCCACGCGTACGGCTGACCCGCGCCCTGAGCCTGGCTTGCTTCTTCGGCCTGATCGCCCTGCTGCTGGTGAACAACCTGTGGTTCGCCAACCTGCACGGGGCGCGGGTCGAAGTGATCCTGGCCATCGAGCTGATCCCCCTGCTGCTGCTGCTGCCGGGCATGCTGATGGGTAGCGCCCGGGCGCATGCCTGGACCTGCTTCGTGGTCAATATCTACTTCATCAAGGGCGTGCTGGCCGCCTTCGACCCCGCCCGAGCGCTGTTCGGCTGGGTCGAGGTGCTGGTGAGCCTGGGGCTGTTCGTCAGCGGCTTGCTGTTCGTGCGCTGGAAGTTCCAGCAGGATCGACGCCTGGCTGGCGAAGGTGCCTGAACGTATCGGGGCCGCAACGCGGCCCCGGCGATCTCAATGGTTGACGGTATGCGCCAGCATCACCGACAACTGGCATAGTGGCCGCCCGCTTTCGGCGTGCCACTGATTGAACGCCTGCTGCACCAGCGCCAGGTCACGCAGGCTGGTCGGCGGCTTGTCGATGATCTTCTGGGCGATCAACGCGGCGGCCATGTCGTCGGTGGGGATGAAGGTGTCCTTGCCGACCATGCGCAGGAAACGCGGAGCCGATAGTCCGCCCAGCTGGTTGCCATGCTTGGCCAGGTACTTCCACAGCCCGACGATATCGGTCTCGGGCCAGTCGGCGATGAACGCGCCGAAACTGCCCTTCCCCTTCGCCACGTCGAGGATCATCTGCGCATTGCGCGGCACGCTCTTGAGCTTGCCCAGGTGGCGGATGATGCGCTCGTCCTGCATCAGCCGCTCCAGGTGCTCGGCGCCCATCAGCACCACTTTCTCCGGGTCGAAGCCAAAGAACACCTGCTCGAACGCCGGCCACTTGGCATCCACCAGGCTGTGCTTGAGCCCGGCGCGGAACACGCGCAGGGCCAGGGTCGACAGGTAGCGGTCGTCGGTGATGTCGCGCAGCTGCGCGGGTGTGCGCGGCTGCGGCAGGAAGGCTTCCAGCGCCTGGGCCGAACCGAAGCGGTTCAGGCAGTACTCATGCAACCACTGGTAGTCGCGCATAAGGTCAGATGTTCAGCACGTCGAGGAAGCGCGGGGTGGCGCTCTCGTCGATCTTCAGGCTGGTGAAGTCGAACAGGTTGCGGTCGGCCAGCTGCGACGGCGCGACGTTCTGCAGGGCGCGGAAGATGCTCTCGGTACGGCCCGGGTGCTTGCGCTCCCACTCCACCAGCATGTCCTTGACCACCTGGCGCTGCAGGTTTTCCTGCGAGCCGCACAGGTTGCACGGGATGATCGGGAATTCCTTCATGTCCGAGTAGGCCTGGATGTCCTTCTCGCTGCAGTAGGCCAGCGGGCGGATCACCACGTTGCGGCCGTCGTCGGCGCGCAGCTTCGGCGGCATGCCCTTGAGCGCGCCGTTGAAGAACATGTTGAGGAAGAAAGTCTCGACGATGTCGTCGCGGTGGTGCCCCAGGGCCATCTTGGTCGCGCCGATCTCGTCGGCGAAGGTGTACAGGGTGCCGCGACGCAGGCGCGAGCACAGCGAGCAGGTGGTCTTGCCCTCGGGCACCAGCTCCTTGACCACCGAGTAGGTGTCCTTCTCGACGATGTGATACTCGACACCCAGTTCCTTGAGGTAGGCCGGCAGCACGTGCTCGGGGAAGCCCGGCTGCTTCTGGTCCATGTTCACCGCGACGATCTCGAACTTGATCGGCGCCACCTTCTGCAGGTGCAACAGAACGTCGAGCATAGTGTAGCTGTCCTTGCCGCCGGACAGGCAGACCATGACCTTGTCGCCATCCTCGATCATGTTGAAGTCGGTGATGGCTTCGCCGGCGAGGCGACGCAGGCGTTTTTGCAGTTTGTTCTGGTTGACCGAGAGGGTGCCCATAGCGCTTGAATCCGCGAGGTGTGACAAAAGCCGGCTATTTTACGCACAAACCGGGCGGCGCAGTAGGTGAATCCGATAAAGACTTCAAGGGAATCAGCACCGGTCCTGACAGCGCGATTTGCTCTAAAAAGCCGGTTTTCTGTGGGGAACGGCTTCCTATACTGCGACATAAGGCCACATTGGCGCAGCACCTGGTGTCCTGGCCTCGGGCCATAGGCGCTCCATCCGGGGGGCGTTTGGCAACGACGATAGGAGTGACCCGTATGATTCATCACGTTGTTGGGCTGTTCACCCACCCCGACCAGGAGTGGCGGGAGATTCGTGGCGAGGACGAAAGCATCAGCCACATGTACCTGACACACACGCTGATCCTGGCGGCGATTCCCGCCGTGTCGGCGTTCATCGGCACCACCCAGGTCGGCTGGGTGATCGGCGAGCGGCCAGCCGTGATGCTGACCATGGAAAGCGCGTTGTGGATGAGCATCATGTCCTATCTAGCGATGCTCGCCGGGGTCGCGGTGATGGGCGCCTTCATCCACTGGATGGCGCGCACCTACGACGCCAACCCAAGCATGGCGCAGTGCATCGCCTTTGCCACCTACACCGCCACCCCGCTGTTCATCGGCGGCCTCGCGGCACTGTACCCGCACCTGTGGCTGGGCATGCTGATCGGCACGGCGGCGATCTGCTACACCGTGTACCTGCTGTATGTCGGCTTGCCGACCTTCATGAACATACCGTCGGATGAAGGCTTCCTGTTCTCAAGCTCCGTGCTGGCGGTGGGCCTCGTGGTTCTGGTGGCGATCATGGCCGCAACCGTGATCATCTGGGGACTGGGCGTGGGGCCCGTCTACACCAACTAAACGCATACCAACCAGATCCAACCAACACTGGGGCATCACCGAGGCCGCCGCAAGGCGGCCTCGCTTCGTGTGCCTGACCGACGGCTCGGCAGCCGCCCATTGCCTGCGGCATAATGCCCGGTCAGGAGAACTACCCCGCCATGCCCGAGCTGCTCAGACAACGCGTCGAAACCTGTTACCAGCAAGCCGAAACCTTCTTCAAACGCCCCTTCCCGCGCCCGCAGGTCAGCTTCAAGCTGCGCGGACAGAAGGCCGGCGTCGCCCACCTGCACGAAAACCTGCTGCGCTTCAACCTGCAGCTGTACCGCGAGAACGCCGAAGACTTCCTGCGCCAGACCGTGGCCCACGAAGTCGCCCACCTGATCGCCCACCAGCTATTCGGCGAGCGCATCCAGGCCCATGGCGAGGAATGGCAGTTGATCATGCGCGGGGTGTACGAGCTGCCGCCGAACCGCTGCCACAACTACGAGGTGCAGCGGCGCGTGGCGACACGCTACATCTACCGTTGTCCGTGCCCGGAGAGCGATTTCCCGTTCACCGCCCAGCGGCACAAGCTGGTGCGCCAGGGGCGGCGCTACCTGTGCCGGCGCTGCCGGGAGATCCTGGTGTATAGCGGCGAGACCCGGGTCGAATAATCGTCAACGCATGAAAAAGGCGACCCGAGGGTCGCCTTTTGTCTTTCATCTCACGCTCAACGCGCCGGGCCTTCGGCCACGCCCAGGTCGTCGGTCGGACGGGTGTCGATCAGCGGCGAGCCGCCAGACGCCAGTTCCGCCTGCAGGGTGTCGGTGTCCAGCTCCTTGACCCACTTGGCCACGACCACGGTGGCCACGGCGTTGCCGATCAGGTTGGTCAGGGCGCGGGCTTCGGACATGAAGCGGTCGATACCCAGGATCAGCGCCAGGCCGGCAACCGGCAGGTGGCCGACGGCCGACAGGGTGGCGGCCAGGACGATGAAGCCGGAACCGGTGACGCCCGCGGCACCCTTGGAGGCCACCAGCAGCACCAGCAGCAGGGTGATCTGGTGGGTGATGTCCATGGTGGTGTCGGTGGCCTGGGCGATGAACACCGCGGCCATGGTCAGGTAGATCGAGGTACCGTCCAGGTTGAACGAGTAACCGGTCGGGATCACCAGGCCAACCACGGATTTCTTCGCGCCCAGGCGCTCCATCTTGGCCAGCATGCGCGGCAGGGCCGACTCCGAGGACGAGGTGCCCAGCACGATCAGCAGCTCTTCACGGATGTAGCGGATCAGCTTGATGACGCTGAAGCCATGGGCGCGGCAGATACCGCCCAGCACGACCAGGATGAACAGCAGGCAAGTGATGTAGAAGCAGGCCATCAGGTAGCCCAACTGCACCAGCGAACCCACGCCGTACTGGCCGATGGTGAAGGCCATGGCGCCGAAGGCGCCGATCGGCGCCAGCTTCATGATCATGTTGATGATGTTGAACATGACATGGGCGAAGCGATCGATCAGGTCCAGCACCGGCTTGCCGTAGCTGCCCAGGCGGTGCAAGGCGAAGCCGAACAGCACCGAGAACATCAGCACTTGCAGGATGTCGCCGTTGGCGAAGGCGCCGACCACGGTGTTGGGGATGACATTGAGCAGGAAGCCGACGGTGGTCTGCTGCGCGCCGGCGGCGGCATAGGCAGCCACGCTGCTGGCGTTGAGGGTGCTGACGTCGACGTGCATGCCGGCGCCCGGCTGCACCACGTTGACCACCACCAGGCCGATGATCAGGGCGATGGTGGAGACGATCTCGAAGTACAGCAGCGCGTAACCGCCGGTCTTGCCGACCGACTTCATGCTTTGCATGCCCGCGATGCCGCTGACCACGGTACAGAAGATGATCGGCGCGATGACCATCTTGATCAGCTTGACGAAGCCGTCACCCAGGGGTTTGAGGGCTACGCCGGTCTCCGGGTAGTAGTGGCCGAGCAGGATACCGATGGTGATCGCGACGATCACCTGGACATACAGCGATTTGTACAGCGGCTGACGAGTCGTCATGGCTAATTTTTCCTCAAGTGGGCCGGCGCATCCTTCCCAGGATGTCGGGGCACCTGAATCGCGAACCCTCCTGTACCCGGAGGGATTTGTCGTTGTGTTCGAGCGCCTGGGCAGGCCTCTGCCAGGTGAATAGCAAGGGCGATGCCAAAGTGCCCGCTTGAGGTGCACAGCCAATGTTTACAGGGTGTGAATGCCCCGGGACGGGGCGTAAAAGCCAGTAGGTAATGGCGGATTTCCGCCCGATGGCGGAAATCGTACAGGGCGGGTTGGCGGGAATCCGCCCAGCGCGTTTCCTGTAGGAGCGGCTTCAGCCGCGAAGCCAGCGACGCGGTGCATGGCAACGGCTGGGCCGGTGATCGCGGCTAAAGCCGCTCCTACAAGTCTTGCGCGATTTCAATCGAGCCGGAAAGCGATGCGGAACGCAGCCCCGCCCAATTCGGAGTCGCCCAGGCTCAACTCGGCGTCATAGCTGTCGATGATGTCCTTGACCACCGCCAGGCCGATCCCTTGTCCGGGGTGCTGGCGGTCCAGCCGCTCGCCGCGTTCGAGAATGCGCTCACGCTGGTCGGGCGGCACGCCCGGGCCGTCGTCCTCGATCCACAGTTCCAGTTGCCCCGGCGCTTCGCGTAGGCTGACCCGCACCTGCCCCAGGCACAACCGGTAGGCGTTCTCCAGCAGGTTGCCGAGCAGTTCAAGCAAGGCCCCCTGTTCCATCGGCACCCGCGCATCGGCCGGGAGATCGAAACCGACCTCGACGCGTTTGTCGCGATAGACCTTGGCCAAGGTGCTGCACAGGCTGTCGAGCAACGGCTTGAGCTCGACCTGGTGCTTTACCAGGCCACTCTTGCGCAGGCTGGCGCGCTGCAATTGGTAGTCGATCTGCTGGCTCATGCGCTCGATCTGGCTCTGCAGCACCCGCGCCTGCTCGCGGTCGCCCTGCTCCATGCTCTCGCCCACGCCCTGCAGCACCGCCAGCGGGGTCTTCAGGCTGTGGGCCAGGTCGTCGAGCGAGTCGCGGTAGCGCTGGCGCTGCTCGCGCTCGCTGCGCAGCAGGCGGTTGAGCGAGCCGGTCAGGCGCAGCAGTTCGCGTGGGTGCTCGCGACTCAGTCCATCCCTGGCGCCGCTCTCCACGTCGTCCAGCTCGGAGCTGAGCCGACGCAGCGAGCGCAGGCCCCAGGTCAGGCCGGCCCAGAGCAGCACCATCAGCGCCAGCAGCGCCGCGCCGAAGCCGAAGTAGAGTTTCTCGCGCAGGCCATTGAGGGTGTCCTGGTATTCGCGGACCGGTTGCAGGGCGACGATGCTGAACGCCGCGCTCTTGCCGCCAAGCAGCCTGACCTCGACGTCATAGACGAAGAACTCCTCGCCGTCGTCCTGGTGAATACGGGCGAATTCGTTGCCACGCCCGTCATAGCGCGGGTGGTAGTTGATGTTGCGGTTGCGCGTGGCCCGCGACTGCCACACCAGCTTGCCCTGGCGGTCGAAGATGTAGCCGAGCAAGCCTGTATACGGCAGGTTGAAGCGTTCGTCCGGCAGCAGCGCCGGCATCTGCAACTGGCCATGCTCGATGCGCGCGGCGGAAATCAGCGTGGTCACGTCCGAGGCCAGGCGCTGCTCGATGGACTCCTGCAACGCCAGGCTGAAGGCCTTCTGCAGCGCCGGCAGCAACGCCAGCATGAACAGCAGCGCCAGCAACGCCGCCGCCAGCATCAGGCGCACCCGCAGCGAACGGATCATCGGCAGCGCTCGGTGAACAGGTAGCCCAGGCCACGCACGGTATCGATCGGCTTGAAGCCGTTGTCGCCCTCGAGCTTGCGACGCAGGCGGCCGACCAGCACCTCGATGACGTTCGGGTCGCGCTCCTCGTCGTCCGGGTACAGCTGTTCCATCAACCGGTCCTTGGCCACCACCTGCTGGTGATGGCGCATGAGGTACTCGAGGATGCGGTATTCGTAGGCGGTCAGCGCCAGCGGTTGCTCGTCCAGGGTCGCCTGCTTGCGGTTGAGGTCGAGCACCAGCGGGCCGGCGGCGATGGTCGACTGGGTGAAGCCGCTGGAGCGGCGCAGCAAGGCGTTGAGGCGCGCCTCCAGCTCTTCGAACTGGAACGGCTTGACCACATAGTCGTCGGCGCCGGCGGCCAGGCCTTCGACCTTGTCCTGCCAGTTGCCGCGGGCGGTGAGGATCAGGATCGGGAAGGTCTGGCCAAGGTTGCGCAACTGACGGATCAGGTCCAGCCCGCTCATGCCCGGCAGGCCCAGGTCAATCACCGCCAGGTCATGGTTGTACTGCTCGGCCTGGTACAAGGCTTCCTCGGCGTTGGCCACCGCCTGCACCACATGGCCGCCCTCGCCGAGGCGGGTGAACAGGTGATGACGCAGCAGCGCCTCGTCCTCGACCACCAGCAATTTCATGCAGTTCTCCTTACTCGGGTTCGCCGGTTCGATTGCGCTCGCGGGGCAAGCCCGCTCCCACGCAGGCGCATGGGAGCGGGCTTGCCCCGCGCTGAGACCGGTACAGGATAACAGCGACCTCAGAACTTGTAGCTCGCCGCCAGGTAGGTCTGCGCGCTGCTGGTCAGGCGCAGGGTGCCGTCCTTCGGCCCGCCGTGGGCGCCGATCTCGGTGGCGGCGTTGCTGCGCAGGTAACGGTAGCCCATCTCCACCGAGGCCTTGTCGGTGATTTCCTGGATCACGCCGGCCTGCAGGCCCACGGCATAGCCGTAGTCGGTGTCGCGGCTGGCGCCCGGCGAGTCCTGGGTCAGCTTGGTCATGCCCAGGGTGCCGCCGCCGAACAGCTTGGTGGTATCGCCCACCGGCAGGAACAGGTCGTAGCTACCGAGCAGGTTTTCCTGGCGTAGCTTGACGCCGCTGTGGTCACCCGAGACATTGTCGTAGGTCATGTAGTAGCGGCCCTGGTCGTTGATCTTGCCCAGGCGCACGCCCCAGGTGCTGTCCTTGCCGATGATGCCGTCGGCGTTCAGGTTGTCGGTGTTGCGTTGCAGCAGGCCGGACTTGCGCACTTTGTCGCTGGTCTGGCCGTAGGTCAGGCTGGCGAAGTTGTCATCGGCCTGGGCGGCGGTGGTGAGGCCGGCGGCGCAAACCGCCATGGCGGCGATCAGGGTATTGAGCGTTTTCATGGTTCAGGTACTCCGGGTTGGATGCGTTGTTTCTGTCTGGGGACTAGAGTAGGGAGGGCGCCCTGAACCCCTGCTGAACCCGGCCTGAACCTGGGCTGAACGAACCGAACAAGGAGCTCGACCATGCGTACCCTGCTTGCACTGGCCCTGTTGTGCGGCGCCACCCTCGCCCAGGCGGCGGTGCAGACCCGCGAGATCCCCTACCAGGATACCGACGGCAATCGTCTGATCGGCTATTACGCCTACGACGACGCCGTCGAGGGCAAACGCCCGGGCGTGGTGGTGGTGCATGAATGGTGGGGGCTGAACGACTACGCCAAGCGCCGCGCCCGCGACCTCGCGGCGCTGGGCTACAACGCCCTGGCCATCGACATGTACGGCGATGGCAAGAACACCGAACACCCGCAGGATGCCCAGGCGTTCATGGCCGCGGCGATGAAGGACCCAGCGGCCGCCGCCCGGCGCTTCGATGCCGGGCTGGAGCTGCTGAAGATCCAGCCCAACACCAACAAGCACCAGCTGGCGGCCATCGGCTACTGCTTTGGCGGCAAGGTGGTGCTGGACGCGGCGCGCCGCGGTGAGAAGCTCGACGGCGTGGTGAGCTTCCATGGCGCGCTGGTGACCCAGACGCCGGCCAAGCCGGGGGTGGTCCGGGCCAGGATCCTGGTAGAGCATGGCGAGGCCGACAGCATGGTCACCCCGGAGCAGGTGGCGGCGTTCAAGGCGGAGATGGATGCGGCCAAGGCAGACTACAAGTTCGTCGGGATCCCGGGGGCCAAGCATGGCTTCACCAACCCGGATGCCGACCGCTTGAGCCATGGCGAGCATGGCGGGCCGGATATCGGCTATGACAAGGCGGCTGACGAGAGCTCGTGGAAGGATATGCAGGCGTTCCTGAAGGATGCGCTCGACTGATGATCGCCGGGGCCGCTTTGCGGCCCTTTCGCCGGCAAGCCGGCTCCCACAAAAGATGGCGACGCCCCCTGTGGGAGCCGGCTCGCCGGCGAAAGGGCTGCGCAGCAGCCCCAAAATCTGTGCTCCACCACCAGCCACCAGGCTGGCACAATACCCGCCATGAACAGACTCCCCACCTGCTGCGCCCCGCTCCAGCACCATTGGCCCCTGCCGCGCCCGGTCCCCGGCGCGGTGCTGGTCAGTTGTGCCTTCGACCCGGCCAAGCTCGCGCCCGATGACTACCAGCGCGCCGGCATCGAACAGACCGCCAGCCTGCAACGCTCGGTGGCCAAGCGCCAGGCCGAGTACCTGGCCGGTCGGGTCTGCGCCCGCGAGGCGCTACGGATACTCGACGGTCGTAGCTACGCTCCCGCCCCTCATGAAGACCGCTCGCCCATCTGGCCCGCCGGCATCCACGGCTCGATTACCCACGGCCAGGGCTGGGCCGCCGCCGTGGTGGCTACCGACGGCCAATGCCGCGGCCTGGGGCTGGACCAGGAAACCTTGCTCGGCGACGACCGCGCCGAACGCCTGGCCGTGGAGATTCTCACCCCTGCGGAGCTGGAACGCCTGGACCGCAGCCAACAGGCCCTGGCCGTGACCCTGACCTTCTCGCTCAAGGAAAGCCTGTTCAAGACGCTCTACCCGCTGACGAAAAAGCGCTTCTACTTCGAGCATGCCGAACTGCTGGAATGGTCCAGCGACGGCCACGCCCGCCTGCGCTTGCTCACCGACCTGTCGGCCGAGTGGCGCCACGGTGTCGAACTCGATGGCCAGTTCTGCCTGCAGGACGGCCACCTGCTCAGCCTGATCAGCGTTTAATCGCGTGGCTGCTCCCGCGGCCAGCTCAGGCTGAAACACGCCCCGCCCAGCTGCTCGCTGTGCCCGACCAGGGCGCGGCCGCCATGCCAGTAGATGATCCGCCGCACGATCGACAGCCCCAGGCCATGCCCGCCCGAGGCCCGGGTGCGGCTGTCGTCGAGGCGGGTGAAGGGGGTGAAGATCCGGTGCCACACGCCCTCGGGAATCCCGGGACCGTCGTCCTCCACATCAATGCGGCAACGTTGCTGTCCCAGGTGATAGCTCACGCGCACTTCGGACTCGGCATGGCGCATGGCATTGCGCACCAGGTTCTGCAGGGCCCGGTGCAGGTAGCGCGGCTCGGCCTCGACCCGGGCGTCGCCGCCGTCGAGCCCGTGGCATTCGCCGCGCACTACCCGCACCTCGGCGCGCAGCGGCGCCAGCTCCTCGATTACCCGCGCCAGCAGCTCGTCCAGGTCCACCACCTGGAAATGCAGGGCCGGCGCGCCCTGCTCCAGGCGGGCGTAGGTCAGCATCTCGTCGACCAGCTTGTCCAGGTCCTGGATATCGCCGTCCATGCCCGCCAGGTGCTTGGCCCGGGCAGCGTCGGTGCTGGCGCTCTCGATCATCTCCAGGCCAAAGCGCAGCCGCGCCACCGGCGTGCGCAACTCGTGGGACACCGCCCGCACCAGCTCGCGCTGCATGGTCAATGAACGTTGCAGGTGCTCGGCCATGCCATTGAAGGCCTCGGCCAGGCGCCCCACCGAGTCGGCATCGCCGGCCGGCACCCGGGTATCGAGGCTGCCCTGGGCGATGCGCGTGGCCGCCACCTCCAGGCCCGACACTCGCCGCTCCAGCTGGCGCACCAGCAGGTAGACCACCAGGCCGATCAGGCACAAGCCGAGAAAGGCGATGAGGATCAGCAACTGCGGCGGATAGGGGTTGAGCTGATACAGAGGGCCGATCTCCAGCACCCAGGGCGAGCCGGACAGCCCCGAGAACACGCGGATCGAATCGCCATCCCTGCCCAGGGCCATCACCGTGTCGCCCTCCTCCACCCGGCGACGCTGGTCGTCGTCCAGGGCGGCGCGCTCGATGCGCTGCAGGGCGATGTCGAAGCCGAAGCCCTTGCTCTGGCGCAGCTGCGCCAGGCGCGCCTGCTGCTCGGTCACCGGGTAGCGCACCAGCTCGTCGGCCAACAGGTAAAGGGTGGCGCGGGCCAGCTGCTCGCTGATCTGCTTGACCTCAGCCACCAGCACCAGGTCCTCGTGGCCGACCCGGCGCAGCACCCGGGCAGCATGCGGGCCGGTTTTCTCCACCACCACCAGGTCGCGGTACAGGCGCGCCCGCTGCCCACCGTCGAGGGTGAACGCCGACAGCGGCTGCAGGTCCAGCGGCACGCCAAGCAGGCGCTCCCAGATCACCAGCGAACGGGTGCGCTCCACCGCGTTCTGCTGCGCCAGGTTGTCGGCCATCAGGCTGAAGGTGCCCTGGGCCAGGCGCTCGCGGTGCTGGCCGGCGCGAATCTCGTTGAGCAGGTGCAGGCTCAGCACACCAAGCACGGCCACCAGCACCAGCACCGCGAGCATGCCGCCGTAGATGCGCAGGAAGATCGAGTTCATGGCGCCTCGCCGACGAACAGGTAGCCTTTGCTGCGCAGGGTCTTGATCAGCCGCGGGGTGATCGGGTCGTCGCCGATCTTGGGGCGGATCTTGGAGATGCGCACATCGATGGAGCGGTCCTGGCCGTCGTAGCCGACGCCGCGCAGCGAGGTGAAGATCTCCTCGCGGGACAGCACGCGCCCGGCGTTGCTGGCCAGCAGCCAAAGCAGGTCGAATTCGGCGCCGGTCAGCTCGACCAGCTGGCCATGCAGGCGCGCCTCGCGCTGGCGGCTGTCTATATGCAGAGGGCCGAAGGTCAGGTCCTGGCGGCGCTCCGGGGCGTCGCTGCGGCGCAGCAGGGCGTTGATACGCGCCAGCAGCACGCGCGGGCGCACCGGTTTGCATACGTAGTCGTCGGCGCCCAGGTCCAGGCCCTGGACCTGGTCGAGCTCGTCGCTGCGGGCGGTGAGCATGAGGATGGGGCCGGCGTACTGGCCGCGCACGCGGCGGCAGATGCTCAGGCCGTCTTCGCCGGGCAGCATCAGGTCGAGGATCACCAGGTCCGGCTGGCTGTCGATGATACGCCGCGCGGCGCGGCCACCGTCGCCCTCCACCGCCACTTCGAACCCGTTGGCCTGGAGGTATTCGGCAGTCAGTTCGGCCAGGCGCTGGTCGTCCTCGACGATCAGGATGCGGTTGATTGGCTGGTCCATGGCCTCCCCCTTGTGTGCTGGTCTTTTATTGTTGTTTTGCGTTGTCCGCAGCGGCCTCATCGCCGGCAAGCCGGCTCCCACAAAAGCCGCGCCGTACCTGTGGGAGCCGGCTTGCCGGCGATGAGGCCGGTGCAGGCAATGTAAATGCCTGATCCTACGGGTATTCCCTTTCACCAAAGCGCAACATCAGCCCCGGATACTACGTCCCGCCCCCACCCCTGCCAACCACCGCAAACAGCCCTCGACTGAACCGTTTTTTGTGATAGGGTGCGCGCCCTAAAAAATCTTCGCGGCGGCTTAGCACAGGCAAAAAATAGTGCAAACCTCTTGGGACAAGGCCTACAGCGAATACCCACGGATGACTCACAAAGTACCCACAAGTTATCCACAGGCGCCGACCTTGCAAAGCCCCCTGGACCGCATTATCTTGTATCCCTATCGCAACGAACCACTAGATATTGGGTTTTGCGCAAAATCACAAACACAAGTCAACAGGCAAATTCAAGCGAATTTTCTGGCTGAACTTAAGGTGATTTCAACAGCCAAACCGCTCCTGCGGAGGGCGACCGAGGCAAGCCGCAGACGGCCTTGTTCGGGTATGAGTGTTGCAGGCAAGGCCCGCACTCATCAGCAACAGATTTTGGGTACGCCCAGAACCTTTGACTTCGGCCAGGGAGCGGCAGGTTACTGCCCCTAATTCCTGAGTCTGTCCCGAAGTCGGTAAGCCCGAGCGGGCGGATGCGTGTGCTTCACGCGCATCCCCGCCCGGGCCATCGAGCAAGTGGACGGAACGGTGGCGCCCGACAACGGCGCCTGAACAAACTAGAAACTGTGGAGACACCCACCCATGCAAACCGACACAACTCGCGAGAACCCGCAGGCCAAGGCGCCTCAGGCCGCCGATTCGAACCAGGATCTGGCCGCCACCGCCCCTGGCCAACTGCGCGTGATCAAGCGTAACGGCACTGTCGTCCCCTACACCGACGACAAGATCACCGTTGCCATCACCAAGGCGTTCCTCGCAGTTGAAGGCGGCACCGCCGCCGCCTCGTCGCGCATCCACGACACCGTCGCGCGCCTGACCGAGCAGGTCACCGCCACGTTCAAGCGTCGCATGCCATCGGGTGGCACCATCCACATCGAAGAGATCCAGGACCAGGTCGAACTGGCCCTGATGCGCGCCGGCGAGCAGAAAGTCGCCCGCGACTACGTGATCTACCGCGACCAGCGTGCAAAAGAGCGCGCCACCCGCAGCAACGCCGACGCCGTGGTCGAGCCGCACCCAAGCATCCGCATCACCCTCGCCGACGGCAGCCTGGCGCCGCTGGACATGGCGCGCCTGAACACCATCATCAGCGAAGCCTGCGAAGGCCTGGCCGAAGTCGATGGCGAGCTGATCCAGCGCGAAACCCTGAAGAACCTGTACGACGGCGTCGCCCTGAAGGACGTCAACACCGCCCTGGTGATGACCGCCCGTACCCTGGTCGAGCGTGAGCCGAACTACTCGTTCGTCACCGCCCGCCTGCTGATGGACACCCTGCGTGCCGAAGGCCTGGGCTTCCTGAACGTCGCCGACAGCGCCACCCACCACGAGATGGCCGACCTGTACGCCAAGGCCCTGCCGGCCTACGTCGAGAAAGGCGTCGAGTTCGAACTGCTCGACCCAGCCCTGAAAGGCTACGACCTGGAGCGCATGGGCAAGGCGATCAACCACGAGCGCGACCAGCAGTTCACCTACCTGGGCCTGCAGACCCTGTACGACCGCTACTTCATCCACAAGGATGGCGTGCGCTTCGAGCTGCCGCAGGTGTTCTTCATGCGCGTGGCCATGGGCCTGGCGCTGGAAGAGAAAGACAAAGAAGCCCGTGCGATCGAGTTCTACAACCTGCTGTCGTCCTTCGACTACATGGCCTCGACCCCGACCCTGTTCAACGCCGGCACCCTGCGCCCGCAGCTGTCGAGCTGCTACCTGACCACCGTGCCGGACGACCTGTCGGGCATCTACCACGCGATCCACGACAACGCCATGCTGTCGAAATTCGCCGGTGGCCTGGGCAACGACTGGACTCCGGTGCGTGCACTGGGCTCGTACATCAAGGGCACCAACGGCAAGTCGCAAGGCGTCGTGCCGTTCCTGAAAGTGGTCAACGACACCGCCGTCGCCGTGAACCAGGGTGGCAAGCGCAAGGGCGCCGTGTGTGCCTACCTGGAAACTTGGCACCTCGACATCGAAGAGTTCATCGAGCTGCGCAAGAACACCGGTGATGACCGCCGTCGTACCCACGACATGAACACCGCCAACTGGATCCCTGACCTGTTCATGAAGCGCGTCTTCGATGACGGCAAGTGGACCCTGTTCTCGCCATCGGAAGTGCCTGATCTGCACGACCTGACCGGCAAGGCCTTCGAAGAGCGCTACGAGTACTACGAAGCCCTGACCGAGTACAACAAGATCAAGGTATTCAAGACCATCCAGGCCAAAGACCTGTGGCGCAAGATGCTGTCGATGCTGTTCGAGACCGGCCACCCGTGGCTGACCTTCAAGGACCCGTGCAACCTGCGCAGCCCGCAGCAGCACGTGGGCGTGGTCCACAGCTCGAACCTGTGCACCGAGATCACCCTGAACACCAACAAGGACGAGATCGCGGTCTGCAACCTGGGCTCGATCAACCTGCCGAACCACATTGTCGATGGCAAGCTGGACACCGCCAAGCTGCAACGCACCGTGAACACCGCCGTGCGCATGCTCGACAACGTGATCGACATCAACTACTACTCGGTGCCGCAAGCGCGTAACTCGAACTTCAAGCACCGCCCGGTCGGCCTGGGGATCATGGGCTTCCAGGACGCGCTGTACCTGCAGCACATCCCGTACGGCTCCGATGCTGCCGTCGAGTTCGCCGACAAGTCGATGGAAGCGGTCAGCTACTACGCGATCCAGGCTTCCTGCGACCTGGCCGACGAGCGCGGCGCCTACGAGACCTTCCAGGGTTCGCTGTGGTCCAAGGGCATCCTGCCGCTGGATTCTCAACAGATCCTGATCGAGGCCCGTGGCCAGAAGTACATCGACGTCGACCTGACCGAGAGCCTGGACTGGGCACCGGTGCGCGAGCGCGTACAAAAAGGTATTCGTAACTCGAACATCATGGCCATTGCGCCGACCGCGACCATCGCCAACATCACCGGCGTGTCGCAGTCCATCGAGCCGACCTACCAGAACCTGTACGTGAAATCGAACCTGTCGGGCGAATTCACCGTGATCAACCCGTACCTGGTCCGCGACCTGAAGGCCCGCGGCCTGTGGGACTCGGTGATGATCAACGACCTGAAGTACTACGACGGTTCCGTGCAGCAGATCGAGCGTATCCCGCAAGAGCTGAAAGACCTGTACGCCACCGCGTTCGAAGTCGAGACCAAGTGGATCGTCGATGCCGCCTCCCGTCGCCAGAAGTGGATCGACCAGGCCCAGTCGCTGAACCTGTACATCGCCGGCGCTTCGGGCAAGAAGCTGGACGTGACCTACCGCATGGCCTGGTACCGTGGTCTGAAGACCACCTACTACCTCCGTGCCCTGGCCGCGACCAGCACCGAGAAGTCGACCATCAACACCGGCAAGCTCAACGCCGTGTCGAGCGGCGGCGACAGCGCCCCGGTCCAGGCCGCGGGCCCAGCCCCGGTACCGAAGGCCTGCGCCATCGACGAGCCGGATTGCGAAGCCTGCCAATAAGGTAAACACGGGGCGATAGAAGGCTACTTCTCTCGCCCCGTTTTGTAAGAAGTGCTTTTTTCAGGCAATAAAAAGCCCGATGCAGTTGCAGCTGCATCGGGCTCGAATCTCCCATGAGCAAGCGCATCGCTCAAAGGGAGGCTAGATCCTACAGATCTAAAGTGAGCGCGGATCTTCGTGCCTGTCAGGACTAGTGTCAAGTGATGCTCATCAGATTGGAGATACCTATGTCCAAGAAGCCATCATCTAGCGGCCAGAAAATCGGTCGTGACGCGGACAACGGTCGTTTCACCACAGTCGAAAAGGCTCGTCAGAACCCCAAGACTCATGTGGTTGAGACCGTGAAGAAATCGAAGTAAATGCAGAAAAAGCCGGGAGAGCAATACTCCCGGCTTCTGTCGATGAAAGAGGCCCACAAGCTCCCAAAGCCCCATGCGGCCGAGTCGTTGGGCAATCCGTGTAACTAGCCTGCTGATTGTGGGAGCGACCTTGTGTCGCCAAAGGGTTGCGCAACGGCCCCTGCAATTTCAGCGGCGACTTCGTTGCCCCCTACACCCACATTGAAAAAAACCGGAGCTGTTGCTCCAGTTTTTTATGCCTGATTTTCGTCTCCGCGTATCCATTCCCTCGCTTCATTGAGTCAAACCCCCTTCGCTCCATCCCCGTTCGTCAATCGGTTTGCTGATGCTGACCGCCTGTAGCTCCGTTTCCATGCGGCGTTAAGGCCCATCCTCTTGATTCAGGGCAAGCTCGGCTTCGATTTCGCTCTTGTCCCTTCCCCCTCAAAACTATATCGTGTGCTTCGGAACAAGACACAACACCATATAGGCGAATTTAGCCGCTCTGACGTCTTGACAAACTCATCGAAGGTTACCGGGTCTCTTGCCCAAAAAAGAGATCGGAGACACGACATGAAAGCCCCCGAATTGCTGTTTTCCGGTACAATACCGCCCCTCAAAAAGCGGCTCAAAATTCTGATCGCTTGCGATGGTCGGTCCCTGCCTCCGGATGCCTTTCGCGGCCGGTGCGCCAACGAAGCCTGTGATTGCTGATCACCAAGCTCATGGCCATTCAAACCAAAATTCGAAACCTTGTAGGACACCTCGTGAGCCGAGGCGGATCCTACGTGGTCTCTAGCAGTATCACTTCATCTTAAATTTTTTACGGTCGCCCCCATGCGACCCACAAGCGGAGCCAAAACACCATGCTGAGCTGGGACGAATTCGACAAGGACGAAAACGAAGTCACCACTAAAGGCCCAGGTAGCACTCAAGCCAGCCAGCCAGGTATGGACAAGCTCGACAGCGCCGGCGGTGCCGCCGCCCTGGAAGCCCGCGCCGCCACCGCCGCCGACTCCGACGCCGTCAAGCGCGCCAAGGCTGCCCTGGACGCCCTGGACATCGCCGAAGGCCTGGCCGAGCTGGAAGGCTCCTCGGCCCGCGTCGCCGTTGACGAAAAGCGCATGATCAACTGCCGCGCCGACCTCAACCAGCTGGTCCCGTTCAAGTACGACTGGGCCTGGCAGAAGTACCTCGACGGCTGCGCCAACCACTGGATGCCGCAAGAGGTCAACATGACCGCCGACATCGCCCTGTGGAAGAGCATGGACGGCCTGACCGAAGACGAGCGCCGCATCGTGATGCGCAACCTCGGCTTCTTCTCCACCGCCGACTCGCTGGTTGCCAACAACTTGGCCCTGGCCGTGTACCGCCTGATCACCAACCCCGAGTGCCGCCAGTACATCCTGCGCCAGGCCTTCGAAGAGGCGATCCACACCCACGCCTACCAGTACTGCATCGAGTCGCTGGGCATGGATGAAGGCGAGATCTTCAACATGTACCACGAGATCCCATCGGTCGCGAAGAAAGCCGCCTGGGGCCTGAAGTACACCCGCGCCATCTCGGACCCGGAGTTCAACACCGGCACCGTCGAGACCGACAAAGAGCTGCTGCGCAACCTGATCGCCTACTACTGCGTACTGGAAGGCATCTTCTTCTACTGCGGCTTCACCCAGATCCTGTCGATGGGCCGCCGCAACAAGATGACCGGCGTCGCCGAGCAGTTCCAGTACATCCTGCGCGACGAGTCCATGCACCTGAACTTCGGCATCGACGTGATCAACCAGATCAAGATCGAGAACCCGCACCTGTGGGATGCCGCGATGAAGGAAGAGGCTACCCAGATGATTCTGCAGGGTACCCAGCTGGAGATCGAATACGCCCGTGACACCATGCCACGCGGCGTGCTGGGCATGAACGCCGCGATGATGGAGGATTACCTCAAGTTCATTGCCAACCGTCGACTGACCCAGATTGGTCTGAAGGAAGAGTATCCGGGGACTACCAACCCGTTCCCTTGGATGAGCGAGATCATGGACTTGAAGAAGGAGAAGAACTTCTTTGAGACTCGGGTTATTGAGTATCAAACCGGTGGTGCTCTGAGCTGGGACTAATAGATAAAACTCAAACGCCCTAATCATTAGGGCGTTTTTTAACGGGCAACGGAATGACAAAAATTTATTACGTGGAACAAGTATTTGTTCCTGGTGGAATGCCGAAACACACTTACGTCAACCGTGCAGGTAGGGAACTGGAAAAGCGCCTGCAAAAAGTCACAAGAAATCTATGCAAGCTTGTGACGCTTACCGGACCAACTAAATCCGGAAAAACGGTTCTGACGAACAAGTTATTCCCACGCTCCGCAGATGAATGCATCTGGATCGACGGTGGGTCAATAGGAAAAGAAGACGATTTCTGGCATTGCATAATTGACGCAACCGACTCTTACACCAATCATGAAGTATCAGAATCAGCAGAAGACGGCAGCACTATAAATGGAGATGCCAGTCTGGAACTGAGTATTCCTTTCATTTCAAAAGGACAAGGAAAAGTAGGCGCCAGCGTTACTGATAAAAAAACTTCTGCCGCAAAATCATCTCGTAACCTCTCACCTAGAGCTGCAGCAATCGCAGCTTTACGAGCCTCACAAAAAACCCTTGTAATAGATGACTTTCACTATCTAGACAGAGATTTTCAAGGTAGCGTTGTTCGTGCGCTGAAGCCTCTAGTATTTGACGGCCTTCCGGTTGTAGCCATAGCTATTCCTCATCGCCGATATGACGCGGTGAAAGTTGAAAAAGAAATGACTCTTCGCGTAGAGCCAATTCCTGTCCCATCGTGGTCTAAAGATGAGCTAACAGAAATCCCCGGCATCGGCTTTCCATTGTTAAACATTGAAATAGCCCCTTCCATATCTGAGAGGATGGCTAATGAGGCATATGGAAGCCCTCATTTGATGCAGGAATTTTGTTCAGAACTTTCAAGCCAACACGGCATCGAAGAAACTCAAAAAACCAAATTAAAAATCAACTCCCTAGACGATATAATTTTTAAACAAATCGCTGAAAAAACAGGGAAGGTTATTTTCGAAAAATTAGCTAAAGGCCCACGACAGCGATCAGATCGCAAACCTCGCCCCTTGACCGGTGGGGGAACCGCAGACATCTATAAGGTAGTACTTTTGGCGCTAGCAAAATTAGCCCCAGGAATGCAAAAAGTTGAATATGAGGTCCTTCGTTCAGCTATTAAAGAAATTTTAGTCACAGAAGTACCTCAAGCCCACGAAGTTTCCCGAGTCTTGGAAAAGATGTCTGAGATTGCCTCAAATGATGAAGCCTCTACTCCTGTAATCGATTGGGTTAAAGGTGATCAGGAGCTGTATATCACAGACCCTTTCTTCGCATTCTTCCTAAAGTGGGGCACGATGGAAGATTAATATTAATTCTCGGAAATGGACTACACCTCTAGCTATTGGCTTAAAGCGAGCTTTGCGATAGGTTGTCGTCGGCGCCTAAGAAACGCCTAACACGGCGGTCCACCCGCTCCCGACAGATGCGGCTTTTTTGTGCCTGTGGTTTACTGCTGCGCGCAAAATGCACTCCGTTATGTCGGGAGTGGGCTAATACAAGACCCGCAAGGGGAATACGTCCGGCCTGCCGTGTAGGTTTCTTAGCTCCCGACACCCCAGCCTTAAGAAAGCTGACCGCGCACGGAGGTAAAGGAAATGCCTATCGAGTTGAACATTCGCAGGCCCCACGCACATGCGTCCCGCCTGCTCCAAACCCTCAGGACTAGGGAGGTCAGCCATGACTGATCTCCACGACTCCACCCTATTCACCCGCCACAACCGCCCCCTCCACACCCTCTGGCTCGAATCCCAGGCCTGGTTCTGCGCCCACGAACTCGGCCGGATGACCGGGCGCTTCTTCGACGAACACTGCATCCGCAAGCTCGACCCGGACCAGCACCGCACCCTGCAACTGCTGCGCTACGGCCAGTACGGCGAAACCACCATGGTCAGCGAGTCCGGGGCCTATACCCTGCTGGCCCATCATCACATTCCGGAAAACCGCCACCTGCGCCACTGGCTGACCCATGAGGTGGTGGCGGTGCTGCGCGATGGGCAGGACTCGGCGCTGGAAGACCTGCCGCGCCTGGGCAGGATGTGCTGGCCGGGTGGGCATACGGCGAGTCTGTTGTATTGGCAGAGTGAGCCTTGGGTACGGATGCGGGATATGCCGGTGGTGATGGCGGCGGAGGTACCCGTGGTGGTGCCCGAGCGGCGCAAGCTGAGCTGGAAGGAATGTGCGCAGCGGGCGTTGCGGTTGCATGGGGTGGGAGATTGACCAGCGGGAGGCATCAACCCAGGCCGTTGAGAAGGCAAGCGTGTCGGTAGCGCAGGCGATTGCCAGCCACATTCGGTATCTGGCACGAGGCAAGCCGTTCACTATTCAACACTTCACTAAGTTCGGATCACGCTCCGCCGTGGACAAGGCTCTGGCCCGCCTTGTCCGGGCGGGCGCCTTGGAACGCGTGGCGCGAGGTGTGTACATACGCCCAAAGAGCAGCCCCTATGTGGGCAAGGTGCGACCGGGACCTGTCACCGTGATGATGGCAATGGCCAGGGCACGTGGCGAAATCATCCAAGTGCATGGGGCCGAAGCGGTTCGATGGTTCAGGCTCAGCACGCAGGTTCAGATGCGGCCGATGTACTACACCAGTGGCTCCAGTCGTGATCTACGGGTGGGTGATGCGGTCGTCCATCTGCGGCATGTATCAACGGATAAGCTGCAATGTGCAGGTAGTCAGGCCGGCTTGGCGCTGTGTGCGCTTTTCTATATCGGCAGGCGCGAACTGACGGGCGCGATGGTTCAGACGATTCTGTCCAGGCTCGATACCGGGGAGGCAGAGAGATTGATGCGCTGCAGGATGCCTCGGTGGATGCGCAAGATGGTGGATAGGGCGTATGGACAGGTAACGCCCGCCTCAGCCCGAGGAAAGGGCTGAAACGAGCTGTGCGCATTGCTGAAAGGGCCGCGCAGGGGATGGCACCGGTTTCGTTGGTGTCTGCCCGTCAGTACAGGCAACGACGATGACCTTACCGTCCCAATCGCGGGGCAAGCCCGCTCCCACGCCCTCATCTGCTCACTATGGACTTAGTGAGCAACCTCCAACGGCATCCGGTACTCAATCACCCCCGGCTTCTCGGCAATCCAGTCATACAACCGCTGCGCAGTCTTGTTGGTCTCTTGGGTATGCCAGTACAACCGGTCGCACCGCTGCTGCCCAGCCTGGTCCTGGACGAACTCGATCAGCCGCTTGCCGATCATCCTCCCCCGCGCATTCGGCGACACGAACAGGTCTTCCAGGTAACAGAAATCATTGCGCCCCCAGGTCGAGCGGTGGAACACATAGTGAACGAAGCCGAAGATTTGCTCGCCGTCCGTGGCCACGGCGCAGTGCATGGGCTCGGCCGGGTCGAAGAAGCGGGCCCAGGTGCGCTCGGTGATGGTTTGGCCCAGGTCCACTTGGTAGAAGGCCTGATATTGCGCCCAGTAGTCGGACCATGGCTGCAGGTCGGCTTGCTTCACTTCGCGTACGAAAACGGGCAGTTGGGTGGTGGTCATTGTTCAAACCCCTTTTGGACAACACAGCTGAATGAGTGAGGGGGCCGGCCTGTCCGCAGCGCTTGCCTTCCTTGGTGATTGCTTGCGGACCTGGGTTTTATAGCGGATAAATGGCTGGTTTTTACCTGCCAATTATTCGGTAGTTACCAGACCATTTTCAGGGGCGCGATCCGTCCCAGGATAGGCAGGCATCTGTCGAATCCACCCGCCAAGGACCCAGGCCAATGTTCAAACACGCCCAGCTGGAATCGGTAAAAGCCTGGCTAACGGATCCCGCCCATGGCGCACTGGCGCGGCACGTGCGCATCCAGCGGGCCATCCGCCAATTGATCCTTGAGGGTGCCCTGCCGGTCGGCAAGCCGCTGCCGGCATCGCGGTCGCTGGCAAGTTCGCTGGGGGTTTCAAGGGATACCGTGGAGTCGGCCTACAGCCAGTTGCACGCCGAGGGTTTTATCGAACGGCGCGTGGGCAGCGGCAGCTTCGTGTCGCAACGGGCCCGCTGCCTGCCGTCGCGCAAGCGCCAGCGGCCGGCACACAGCGAAGCCCCGGTGCAGTTGAGTCGCCGAGGTGAAGCGCTATTGCACAGCGGTGGCGTCCACAACTTCCAGTCGCCCCGCCCCTTCGCCCCGGGCGTGGCGGAAACCCGGCATTTCCCCCTGGCCGTCTGGGAGAAGCTGGAGCGGCAGGTGTACAAGGAATACGGCACCCGTGCCCTGGAACACAGCGAGCCACAGGGTATGCTCGCCTTGCGCAGTGCAATCGCCGACTACCTCAACCTCGAACGCGGCGCGCAGGCATCCGCTGACCGCATCCTGATCCTCACCAGCTCGCAGCAGGCCCTGAGCCTGTGCGCCCAGGTGCTCATGGACGCAGGCGACCGGGTGCTGGTCGAAGACCCGCTGTACCAGGGCACCCGCAAGGCCATCAGCGCCGCCGGGCTGCAAGGCGTACCGGTGCCGGTGGACGCGCACGGCCTGCAGGTGGATGGCATGGCCCAGCGGGCGCCGGATGCACGGGCGCTGTTCCTCACGCCTTCGCACCAATACCCGACCGGCGCCACCCTGTCGCTGGACCGGCGCCTGCGGGCCATCGACTGGGCGCGCCAGCAGCAGGCGTGGATCATCGAGGACGACTACGACAGCGAATTCCACTACGCCGGCCGCCCCACCGCCTGCGTGCAGGGCCTGGATTCGCACGCGCGCACGCTGTACATCGGCACCTTCACCAAGTCGCTGGGCGCCGGGCTGCGCATCGGCTACCTGCTGCTGCCGCCCCAGCTCGTCGCGCCAATGACCGCCGCGCGAACGTTGCAGGATGGCCACAACGCGTCCGTCGCCCAGCTGACCCTGGCCCGGTTCATGGAAGACGGCCACTTCAACGCCCATGTGCGGGCCATGCGCAGCCTCTATGCCGAGCGACGCGACGTGCTGGCAGACCTGGTGCAGCGGCACCTGGGGGCGTTCCTGCGCCCGCAAGTGCCGGTGGGTGGGCTGCAGATGCCCTGCCATTTCGTTCAGGACTTGGCGGAAGACGCTGTGGTCAGGGCGGCACGCGGGGCGGGGATCGATCTGCTGGGGCTGGGCAGCTTGTATGCGCAGCCGAGGAACGATGCCGGCTTGCTGATGGGGTTTGCGGCACTGACGCCTGCTGAGATGAGGGAGGCGGTGGTGAAACTGGGGAAGGTGCTGGCAGGTTTGGTCACTTCGGGACGCTCGATTCGGTAGCCAGTTCTGCGCGAAACGAAATGTGGTAAACCAAACGCTGAAAACCGCCGCGAACACCAGGATCGGACAACGCCTATAATTCTTGGCGGAAAACCTAAAATACACACTTAACGCCTAGAAAATTAGGCTTTATTCAGTAGCGAATTGCCCTTTTAAGCGCACTATACAAAGCCTAGAATCAGAGGCATTCAGGTCAATAACGGCGTTTTAAGCATAGGATCCTAGGCGTTATGAAAGCCATATCAATGACTGACGACGCTATCGCCAACGAGATCGGCCAACGCATTGAGGCTATCCGCCTGAAGCGTAATATTGGCCAGGACATCGTCGCCCATGAAGCCGGGATTTCCCGGGAGACCTACCGCAAGCTCACGGCAGGCAAAGGCACCCTGGTGAACGTGATTGCCGTCCTGCGAGTGCTGGGAGAGCTTGATCGTCTCGCCTCCCTCATCGAGGACGTCAGGACCAGCCCCGTACAACTGGCAAAAATGCAGGGCAAGCAGCGGATGCGGGCGACCGTCACACGGGCTACACCTTCGGCGCCTGAACACGGAATCAGGACGCCTATCGGCAAGCCCACGCTCATTGGTGCCCCGAAACCCGACAAGGATGACAGCTGGTGATTGCACGGATCTATCTCTGGGATGTGTATGTAGGCGCGCTCAACTGGAACACGCAGACCCAGACCGGGGAGTTCGAATACACCCCCGAGTTCGTCAGGACGGGCCTTGAGATCTCGCCGGTCCATATGCCGTTGCGCCAGGACTACACCTACGTGTTCCAGGGGCTGGACCGCGAAACCTTCAAGGGCCTGCCCTCGATCCTCGCCGACTCCCTGCCCGATGATTTCGGCAACGCGCTGATCGATGCCTGGCTGGCCCAGCAGGGGCGTGACAAGGCAACGTTTACCCCGGTCGAGCGCCTGCTGTACCAGGGCAAGCGCGGCATGGGCGCCCTGGAGTATCGCCCGGCGATGGCCACCGAGCGGGACAAGGGGGAGAGCATCCATATCGATGCACTGGTGCGCCTGGCCAGCGAGGTGTTGTCCGAACGCGAGTCGATCGCCGAGCGCCTGGATGCCAAGGACCCATCGCTGGACGACGGCGCCCTGCAGCACCTCATCCAGATCGGTACCAGCGCGGGCGGCGCCCGGGCCAAGGCGGTGATCGCCATGAATGCCGAAGGCGAGATCCGTTCGGGGCAGGTCACCGCGCCGCCGGGCTTCGAGTACTGGTTGCTCAAGTTCGATGTGGCCAAGGACTCGACCGTGCTGGCTGACTCACAAGGCTACGGGCGCATCGAGTACGCCTACCACCTCATGGCCAAGGCGGCCGGCATCACCATGACCGAGTGCCGATTGCTGGAGGAAGGTGGACGCGCTCACTTCATGACCCGACGCTTCGACCGCACGGCCGAAGGTGAAAAGATCCACGTCGCGACCTTGTGCGCACTCGACCACGCCGACTTCCGCAAGCCTGGCCAATACTCCTATGCCGAGGCCTTCGGGGTGATGCGCGCGCTGCGGATTTCCCGCGACGGCGCCGAACAGTTCTACCGCCGCATGGTGTTCAACCTGGTGGCACGTAACCAGGACGACCACACCAAGAACACGGCCTTCATGATGGACACCGACGGCACCTGGTACCTCACGCCGGCGTATGACGTGTCCTATTCCTACCTGCCTGGAAGCTTCTGGGTCGATAGCCACCAGATGACCGTGAACGGCAAACGCGACGACTTCACCCTCGACGATTTGCTGAGCGTGGCCAGCCAGGTCAGGGGGATGGATGCACGAGGGATCATCAAGGAAGTCTGTGAAGCCGTCGCACAGTGGCCGCGTTTTGCCAGAGAGGCCGGTGTACCCGCCACCGCCAGTAAGCGGATCGGCGAAGTTCATCGCCTGTACCTTGGAGAGGGGCTGTGAACGAAGATCGTCTGCGATCCCCTTAAGGCATTAAGCAGGTAGGCTCGCCCACGCCACAAATCGGCATCTAAAGTGCCAGACAGGAAATCCTGTCGAACGTGGTCATGGGCGAGTTAATAATTAAGCCTAGCGCGGATTTCCAACGCTGCAAACGCAGGACCGAGCGCCGCTCCTCGCTAGCCGCCAGAGCTGTATTGAAAAACCCAGCCCCCCTGTATCTATTGCCGTCTCTCCCTTCCCTCCACCATCCCTTCCACACTCCCCCGGATGGCTAAAGGAACCCGCATCATGGCTGCCCTGCTGCTGCAAATGTCCCCCATAGGCCTGGTGATCACCCTGATCCTGCTGCTGCGCCGCCCACCCGTGCAGGCCGCGCTGGCTGGCGTGGCCGGTGTCCTGCTGCTGTGGGGCCTGGGCGTCGCGCAGCCGCTGTCGACGGCGGTGTCCGGCGCGATCCTGCAAGACACGCTGATCCTGTTTCTCAGCACCACCGGCGTGATCGTCCCGGGCCTGGCCTTTGCCATTCTGGTCGAGCGCGCCGGCGCCCCGCAGGCTATCGGGGCCTGGGTACGGGAGCTGGGCTGGACGCCACCGATGCAGGTGATCTTCATTGTCCTGGGCCTGGCGCCGCTGCTGGAAGCGATGACCGGGTTCGGGGTGTCGCTGATCGCTACCGTGCCATTGCTGATGGGGCTGTTTTGGCGCCAAACGGGCATGAAGATGGCGTTGGGAGGGATGGCGGTGATGCCGTGGGGCACCCTTGGGCTGGCCACGGTGATCGGCGCGCTGCTGGCCCATGTACCGGCGCAGGAACTGGGCAGCCATTCGGCGCTGGTCAGCGCACCGGTGTTTCTCTGCCTAGCCGCCGTGGCACTGGCCTTGGCGGGGATCCGCAGCCTCAAGGCATGGCTAGGGCTGGCGGCGATCTCGCTGCTGTTCAGCACAGTGCTGTATACGGCCAACCGCTGGATCGGGCCCGAGGCTTCGGGGGTGCTGGCCGGGCTGGCGGTGGCCTGCACGGGCCTGGCGCTGTCCTGGGCGCGGCGAGGAACCTTGGTGCACTGGCCACGGGCAGCGTGGCCGTACCTGGCGTTGCTGGGGGTGATCGTCGCCTCGCGTGGGCTGTTCCTGGTCTCGGGCTGGGACGGCGGGTGGGTGGTGCACGGCGCCAATGTGGCGTGGAAGCCACTGGCCTCGCCGGGGCTGGCGCTGCTGCTGGTGGTGCTGGCGATGGCCGCGCGCCAGGGCGGCGGCTTCCCGTGGCGGGCACTGTTCACCCGCGCACGGTTTCCGGTGGCGACGATCTTCCTGTTCCTGCTGCTCTCCCAGGTGATGGTCAAGGCGGGCTTCCTGGTCGAGGCGCAACGGGCCTTGCAGTCGCTGTCCGGCGTATCGCTGGCCGCGACGGTGTCGTTGCTGGCAGGGCTGGCCGGCTATGTCACCAGCTCCAATGTCGGCGGTACCACCTTGGTGATGCCCGCCATCGCGGCATTGTCCGACAGCCATGGTGCGTGGCTGGCCGCCATGGCCAACAGTGCCGCCGGGCACGGCGCGCTGGGCTCGTTGTCGATCCTGGCGCTGATCATCGGGCTGGCCGGTGCCAACCGCGACGAGGAACACGGGCTGATCCGCTTCGGTTTTGCCCTGGTCGTGCTGAACATTGTCATCGTGGCTGCAACCGGCGTGGTTTTGCTCTACCTTTCGGGGGCCTGAACCTGACGCCACAAAGAGCCCCCATGGACCGCATTCCCAAGCCCGACAAGCGCTGGCACACCGTCAACGCCTGGCTGCTGCGCCAGATCGACAGCGGCGAATGGCCCAGCGGCATGCAATTGCCCTCGGTGCGCGAGCTGGCGCGGCTGTTCGACAGCAGCATCGCCACCGTGCAACGGGCCCTGGCGGAGCTGGAGGCCAATGCCTATGTGCAGGCCAGGCCACGGGTGGGCTATTTCGTCGCCAAGGGCGCGGCCCAGGTGCAGGGGTTCGACCTGGCCAGCGTCACCGTCAACGTCGACCACGCGGTGGTCGCCATGCTCGCCCAGGCGGCCAGCAACACCACGCTTTCGCTGAGCTCGGCAGTGCTGCATGACGAACTGGCCCCCCAGGTGCTGCTGAGCAGATGCCTGGCATCGCTGGCGAGCAAGGCCGATCTGGCGCTGGCCGGGCTGATCGCGCCACCCGGCCTGGCCTCGCTGCGCCGGCGTATCGCCGGGCTGATGCTGCAACGCGGCGTGGCCTGCGGGCCGGACGATATCCTGGTGACCTCAGGCGACACCGTGGCGCTGGAACTGGCCCTCGAAGCCGTCGCCCGGCCGGGCGCCACGGTGGCCATCGAGACACCCACCTACTACGGCATCCTGCAGACCATCGAACGCCTGGGGATGCGCGCCCTGCCCATTCGCACCCACGCCGACAGCGGCATGGACCTCGAGCACCTGGAGTGGGCCCTGAAGCGCGGGAAGGTCGATGTGGTGTTCCTCAACCCGACGCTGCAGAACCCCCGGGGCTTCATCATGCCCGACACGGCGCGGGCACGGCTCTCACAGCTGGCGCAGGCGGCGGATGTGCCGATCATCGAGGACGATATCTTCTTCGACCTGGTGGACGAGGCGCAGCGGCCCAGGGCGATCAAGCACTACGACGTGACCGGGCAGACGATCTATTGCTCGTCGTTCTCCAAGACCGTGGCGCCGGGGTACCGGGTGGGCTGGTGCGTGGCCGGACGGTACCGGGATGCGATCCTGGCCCAGATGTTTTCACGCAACCTGGCGGTATCGAGCCTGGCGCAGCGGGTGCTGGATGAATTCATCGGGCGGGGGTACATGGACGAGCACTGCGCGAAACTGCGTGGGCGGCTGGCGGCGCAGGCCGGGGTGATGGAGGCGCTGGTGCGCTCGGTATTTCCGGCGGGGACGCGCTATGTGGCGCCTCGGGGCGGCTTCATCCACTGGGTCGAATTACCGGGAAGGACAGACATGCTGGCGCTGCAACGGCTTGCCGCGGAGCGTGGCTGCAATGTGGGCGCCAGCGGGATGTTCTTTGCCGATGGGGAGTGTGGCACTGGGTTGCGGGTGTGCCTGGGGCGGGTGATTACGCCGCAGGTGATGGGCGGGTTGAGGGTGCTGGCGGAGTGTGCTGGCCTTTCAAGGCCTTGATTGAGCTTGAGGTACTTGGGGCCGCTGCGCAGCAGCCCCAGGTTCCGGAATCACGCCAGATGCGCCTGGCTACGCAAGTGCTCGGCCAACATATCGATAAAGGTCCGCACCTTGGTCGAACCATATTTGCTCTCGCGATGCAGGATATGGATCGGCCACGGCGCCTCCTCGTATTCGGCCAGAATCACCTGCAAGCGCCCGGCCGCCACTTCGTCCGCCACCTGGTACGACAGCAGCCGGGCGATCCCCAGCCCGGCACTGGCCGCGGCGATGGCGGCGTCGTTGCTGGTCACGGTCAGGCGCGGCTTCATGCGGATCAACGTCGGGTCGTCGATGGCGCCGAAACGCCAGTCCGTGCGAGGTGACAGCGTCCCGGCGGCGATGACTTCGTGCTTCTGCAACTCCGAAGGATGGCGCGGCGTGCCGTGGCGTTCGAGGTATTCGGGCGAGGCGCACAGCAGCCGGCGCATCTTGCCCACCCGCAGCGCCTTCAGGCCCGAGTCGGGCAACTGGCCGATGCGCACGGCCACGTCCATGCCCTCCTCCACCAGGTTCACCACGCGGTCGAGGAAGAACGCCGAGACGTCCACCTCGGGGTACTGCTGCAGGTAGCGCACGATGCACGGCATGACGAACTTCTTGCCGAACAGGATCGGCGCGGTCACGGCCAGGTCGCCCTTGGGCGCGGCGTTGATGCCGGCGGCGGCTTCGTTGGCTTCGACAATGCTGGCGAGGATATGCCGGGTGTCTTCCAGATAGCGCCCGCCGGCCTCGGTCAGGCGCACGCTGCGGGTGGTGCGCAGCAGCAGCTTGACCCCGAGCTGTTCCTCCAGGGCGCTGACGGCGCGGGTCACCGCCGCCGGCGAGATGGCCAGGCGGCGAGCGGCGGCGGCGAAGCTTTCCAGCTCGCCCACGGCCACGAACACTTTCATCAGGTGGATCTGGTCCATGCCGCGCCCCACGCGTTGTCGTCGAGCGATTATCGCCGTGGTCACGCTAGAGCTCCAGTACCAGGGGCTGCATGCCTTCCTCGGCCTGGGCCGGAATCGCGCAGCAGATCAGCACGCTACCGGCTTCGGGCAGTTCGGCGGGCGGGTTCGGATAGTGGACCTGGCCGCTGACCAATTTGGTCTTGCAGGTACCGCACGAGCCACCACGGCAGCTGAAGTCCGGCGACAGGCCGCGGCTTTCCGCCAGTTCCAGCAAGGTGCCGCCTCCGGGCGCCCAGCGCGCTTCCTTGGCGGAGCTGGCGAAGTACACCGGCACCGGTTCGCTGGCGGGCGGCGGTTGTTGCAGGGTGGACTGGTTGTCGTCGTTGTGGCGACGCAGGGTCGAAGGGCCGAAGGCTTCGGCATGGATGCGGGCATCCGGTACATGCACCGTGCGCAGGCCTTCGTAAAGGTCCTGGGTGAAACTGGCCGGGCCACAGAGGTAGAAGTCGTAGTCGTCCAGCGGCAGCGTGGCCTTGATCTGCTCGATGCCCAGGCGGCTGGCGAACACGTAGTCGCGGCCCTGCACGGCTTGGGGTTCGGGCAGGCTCAGGGCGCGGTGAATGCTCAGCAGGCCACCGGCGTGCTGCTGGAGTTCGGCAAGCTCGTGCTGGAACGGCAGGTCGGCCAGCGTACGACCACCGTGGAACAGGTAGATGCGCCGCCCCAGCCCCAAGGCCAGTTGCTCGCGGAGCATGGCGATCAACGGGGTGATACCGACGCCAGCACCGACCAGCACGAGGGGCCGGTCGCTGGTGTGATCCAGGGTGAAACTGCCCATGGGCAGGCGCACCTGTAAAGGGTCGCCCACCTTCAGTTGCTGGTGCAGATAGCGTGACGCCGGCCCCTGCGCCTTGACGCTGATGCGCAGGTGGCCATCGGACGGCGCGCTGGACAGGCTGTAGGTGCGGATCAGCGGTGCCTCTCCATCAACCTGCAGGCGCACGGGGATATGCTGGCCGGGCGCGAAGGGCACCGCCTTACCCTCCTCGGGTTGCAGGTAGAACGAACGGATATCGCGGCTTTCCTGCTCGATACGCAGCACGCGCCAGGTCAGCCATTGGCGCTGGCGCTCACGCTGTAGCAGGCGCTCTTGGGCTTCACTCCAGGTACCGGTCATCAGGCTGGTGGGGGCGTACTCCTGAAAGGCCCAGCGCAACGACACGGCAGCCGGGCGGATCACCACCTGCTCGATGTCCAGGGTCCAGATCCGCTCGGCCCCCTCGAAAGCGCTGATCAGCGGGCTGTCGAGAATCACCTCGGTTCGCCCTGAAACCTGCAGCACATCGCCCGTGGTGAAGTCGATGAACAACAGGCCGGCAACCGGGTTGACCAGCAGGTTGCCGAGGGTGTTGAAATGCAGGTTGCCGGCGTAGTCGGGTATGGTCAGGCGATTGCCTTCGACCCTGACGAAACCGGGCCGGCCACCGCGGTGGGACACGTCCACGGCACGTTGGCCATTTTCCTGCTCAACGTAACTGGCGACGAAGAAGGTATCGGCGTGTTCGATCATGGCGCGGGACTCGGTATCGAGTGCCACTGAGTCCCGGCGCCCCTGCGGCGGCTCGTCGACGCGGGTGTACTCGCGCAGCTGGATGTACTGCGGGCAGTTGCCGAACGATTGCTCGACCACCACCTCCAGCTGACCGTTGCCTGCCCGACGGATCAGGCCATTGAGCCGGTTGCGTCGCCGGGTATGCAGTTCGATCCCCAGCAAGCCAATCGCACCGCCATCCACCAGGCCCGGCGTGGCCGGGTCATCAGCGGCAGGCGCGGTGCCGATCAGCAGTTGCCGGGGATCGGGCGAGCTGACGAAGCCTTCCGCGCCTTCGAGCAGCGTCGCCCAAGGGGTGCCGGCGGCATCCACGGCAGCGGCTACCAGGAACGGCAACTGCTGGTAGAACGCGCGATGCTGGTCGGGCATGAAGTCGCGGATGACCTTCTGGCCGAACACCTCCATGCGCTCTGCAACACCGACTTGCTCCTGCAGCCGTTTTTCACCTGCATGCCAGGGCGATCGCATGGCGGCATTCCTCTGGGTTCAGAGCGTGGTCTGCAAACCGATGACGGTGCGTGGCATCGGCACGAAGCCCGGCAGCGCCTCGATCCGGGCCAGCCAGGCGCGCACGTTGGCGTACGGCTCCAGCGATACATTGCCCTCGGGGGCGTGGGCGATGTACGAGTAGTTGGCGATATCGGCGATGGTCGCCTGGTCACCAACCAAGAACGGGCTCTTGGCCAGTTCGGCGTCGATCACCTTGAGCAGGGTGTGGGCGCGGCCAATCACTTCGTCGGTGTTGAACGAGGCGCCGAATACGGTCACCAGGCGGGCGGCAGCCGGGCCGAAGGCCAGCGGGCCTGCCGCCACCGACAACCAGCGCTGCACACGGGCGGCGCCGACCGGATCTTCGGGCAACCAACGCTCGCCGCCATAGGCCTTGGCCAGATAGACGAGGATGGCGTTGGAGTCGGCGATGACGATACCGTTGTCATCGATCACCGGCACCTGGCCGAAGGGGTTGATGGCCAGGAACCCGGGTTGCTTGTGCTCACCCTTGGCCAGGTCGACGAAGACCAGCTCGGTAGGCAGTTCGAGCAGCGACAGCATCAGCTCGATACGGTGGGCGTGGCCGGACTTGGGGAAGTTGTAGAGCTTGATCGGGCTTGGCATGTGCGGGGCTCCAGGTCAGCGCCGGGAGTGGCGCTGCTGGAGGACATGCTGCACGGGATCGGCTGGCAGCAGAATCCGTGCTGGAAGCAATCCAGTATTTCGGCAAGTGGAATAATTACAATCGCGGGGCAAGTCGGGTCGCCGCATCGCCGCTCCCACGCGCCCGCGGTTGCGATCTCAATGCCGGTGCTGTTTCTGGTACTGGTACAACCCCCGCGCCGCCTCGACCACCAGCGGTACACAGGCCTGGCGCTCATCGAAGCTCATCGAGTCGAGCAACTCGAAGTTGTCCTCCAGACCATGCAGCGAAATGGCCTTGAGCAGACGATCCTGCTCCGGCGGCAGCTCGCTCCACTCGGCCACTTGCGTGCCGCGCATGTAGCCGAAGCACCACTCCTCGAGAATGATCGTCGGGCCCTCTTCGCTCTCGCCCTCTTCGAACATCGGCTCGAAGTCCTCGAGGTCCGTGGCCAACTCTTCGGCCACCTGGCTGGCATAACGCAGCATCAGCGCGGTATACGCTTCTTCATGGGCAGGCTTCTTGAACTTGGGCACCTTGCCACCGGCGACAGAGGGCAGCCATTGCTCAGGGTTGACCTTGTTGGGGGAGCTGGCCAGCGCAGTGAAGAAACCGTTGAGCTCGGCGAGGTTGAGTACCGAATAATCGTTGCCGTAGGTGATCAGCAGGTCTTCGAGGCGGTCGAGTTCTTTTTCGCTGAGCGCGGGGAGCATGGGGTGGGTGTCCTGGGTAAATGTGCGTGCACCCTAGCATAGGCAACGCCTGCCCGCTCCCTTCATGGGAACGGGCATCGGGCTATTGCTGCAGCCACTGCGCCAGCTCGGCCTGCCGCCCGCTACCGGCCAGCAGCCACAACAAGAGCCGACATTTGCGCGGGCAAAGCCAGCCGGCCATGTGCAGGCCGCGGGCCTGCAGGTCGATCTCGCCACCGACGAACCCGTAGGTTCCCCGGGCTGTCGGGCCATTGCCGGTGCGGGTGGCGATAATCACTGGCATGGTGTCTGCGACGTCCTCCAAAGCCTCGGCCCAGGCTTCGCAGACATGGCCTGCGCCAAAGCCGGCAACCACCAGCCCTGAATAGCCCATGCCACCAAGGGCTCGCAGCAGCCGCGTATCGGCATCGAGGCAGGTTTCCAGCAGCACGACCTGGTGACCGACCTGCGCCGGCAGGGGCAACACCCAGCGTGGCGCGGCAGCCTGACGATAGATGGGACAGCCCTCCACCACTTCCCCTAACGCCCCTGCGCCGGGCGATTCGAAGGCCGCCATTGCCAGGCTGGCAGTCTTGCGTACCCGGGCGGCCGAGTGAATCTGGTCGTTGATCACCACCAGCACGCCACGCCCCCGGCTGCCATCGGCTATCGCAACCTGCACTGCCGCCAGCAGGTTCGCCGGACCATCTGCGCCCGGCTGGCAGGCCGAGCGCATGGCGCCGGTCATGATCAGCGGAATGTCATGGGGCCAAAGAAGATCGAGGAAATATGCGGTCTCCTCCAGCGTATCGGTGCCCTGGGTAAGCACCACGGCCTGGGCCCCGGCTTGCACTTGTGCGTTTGCCCAGGCCAGCGCATCCAGCATGTCGGTGAATGCCAGGGAGGCGCTCGGCACCAGGCACAACGTGGCGGTGCTGATCTGCGCCAGTTGCTGCAACTGAGGCAGGGCACTCAACAGCGCGGCACAGTCGAGCCGGGGTGTCACACCCTGCCCCGGCGCCCCGGATTGCATGCTGACCGTACCGCCCAGGCTGCCGATGGAAACACGTGGTGCTGTCATGGGTTACCTCCCGCAAGCAGACCAACCAGGGGCACGATACCCAGGGTGCTGATGGCCATGGACAGGACATTGCCGATATAACCGTGCATGTAGCTTGGCAGGCGCTGGCTGATTGCCACGGCAAGCGGTGGCGCGATCAGCGCGCCGAGCACTGCGCTGGCGATGATCACCTGCCAGCTGCCACCCAGTGTCAGCACGGCAGCGGGCACGATCGACACGATGGGAATATAGGTCGGATACCAGCCCCGCTCCTTCCATTGCCGTCGCCAGAACAGCACACCGACCAGCGATGCCAACCCCTGCCCGGCCACCATCTGCAGCACCAGTTGCGATCCGTAGGCCGGTGCCGCCGGGGCCAATACATAAGCCAGCAATACGCCCAGCAGCAAGCCGAGGCTGGCCAGTTCATTGCCAAAGAACGGCGCTTCGCTGAAATCGGCCAGTACCCGACGCAGGGTCCAGGCCACGCCATAGTCCGGCTGGCTGGCTGTCGCTACGAGCGCAGGGCGCTGTCCATCGCGAACCAGCACCGGGAAGCGTTTGCACAGCAGGAACGCCAGCACACTGGCCAGGGCCATGCCACTGACATTGCCGATCACCACCGGCAACTGCAGCGGGTAGCACAGGTAGTTGACCAGCAGCAGGCTGGCCGGCGTCACCAGCACGGCACCGAGCAGCGCGCCATTGATCGCGACGCGCCAACCGCCGCCAAACAGCAGGACCATGGCCGCCGGCAGCGAGACGAAGGCGACGAAGGTCGGCTGCCAGGTACCACCGTCCAGCGTCCAGCCCCACAACGCATGGCTGAGCAGTAGGCCGAGCAGCGAGCTGATAATCAGCCAGGGCCACAGCCCAGTGCCGTAGCAGATGGCGAAGCCCTGCCAGCGATGCCCACGCTGCTGGGCCCAATGCGCAAGGCTCGCCCCCAGCAGCAGCCCCAGTGCCGGCAACTCGTGCTTGTAGAAGGCGACCTCACTGATATCGCCGACCATCCAGCGCAGCCTGCTCAGCGGCTGGTCGAGGGTTGCGACGAGTTGCGCATAATCGGGCCATCCACCCAACATCAGGCTGGCAACGCAAAGCAGCGCGAGGCCCAGGAGTATCAGCGACGACGACCGTTGTCGCGGTAAAGAAAGGTGCTGTTCCATGGCGCCTCCTCAACGTGGCATCGGCGCATGCAGCCGATAACCCAAGGTGGCGTCGTAGAGGTCGGTGCGGCGGTCACGCGGCAGGTCATTGAGGCTGTTCCAGATAGGCGCCGAGCGGGCGGCGCTGAGGTCGACGTCGGCATACAGGATGCACTCCTCCTCGGCACCGGCCACCTCGCCGATGGGCCAGCCGTTGGTGCCGGCAATCAGCGAACAACCGAGGAAGCGCCCGCCCCGTTCCCGACCGATGCGATTGGCGGCGGCGATATAGACATTGTTGACGTGGGCTGCGGTTATCGTCAGATACGAGGCCATGCAGCGTCCGGCCTCGTCGAACAGCGGCGGCGGTGTCCAGACCCAGTTGTTCAGGCTGCAGATGATGTCGGCGCCCTGCGCTGCCATGAGCCGTGGCACCTCCGGGAACCAGATGTCCCAGCAGATCAGCAGGCCGATGCGGCCGATGGGCGTTTCAAAAACCGGGAAGCCCAGGTCGCCGGGGGTAAACCAGAGCTTTTCCTGGTTCCACAAGTGCGCCTTGCGGTAATGCCCGAGCAGCCCCAGCGGGCCGAACAGCACGGCGCTGTCGAAGAGCTTGAGGCCGTCACGCTCGGCGAAGCCTGCAGCCAGATACACCTGCTGCTCACGGGCGAACTCCGCCCAGGCCTGCAGGCATCGTCCATCCTCCAGCGACTCGGCGTGGGCATAGGCCTCGGCGCGGGAGTTGAAGGTGTAGCCGGTGTTGGCCAGCTCCGGCAGCACGATCAGGTTCGCCCCTTCACGCACGGCGCGGCGGGCCAGGGCCAAACCACGGCTCAGGTTGCCATCACAATGGTCCAGGCCGACCTGCGGGTCGTACTGGATGACGGCAATGCGTACGGGGCTGACGGGGGTGGTGTGTTCCTGCATGGCGGCTTCCTTTTCTGGTTGTTATGGAAGGCCGCCAGTAGAACGGGCATGGCAGGTGGAGCGACAGTCAGCAGGATCCTCTGGAACTGAGGGAGAGTGCGAAAATACGGGGAGGAGCACTCCTACAAAGTTGTTTCAAAGCACCTGTAGAGGCACCTGATAATACGGATAGTGTTCGAGGCTGAAGCCATCCTTGAAACGTGCGCCGGTGTTGTTGCAGAGGTTGATCACGGTGTCGATGGCGGTGCGCAGACACGGCTCGGTCCAGCCGGCATCGACAGAGAAAGACTCTCCGGCGAGGTAGAGCCCTGAATGGGCACTCAGTTCGCGGTTGTACTTCATCAGGCTTACCGCGTCGTAATAGGCACCCGGCCGGTACAATTTCGCACAGCCAAGTGCATTCTTGTCTGTCATCCATCTTTGTATGCGAGTATTTCCAAGATCGATGTGCGGCGAGATGGGCTCGCCGATGTTGGCGCAACGCAACAGAATCCGATCGAGTTCCGCTACGCATTTTTCCACCAACTCGGCGTCTGAATACGCCGCCAGCTTGGTGGCATCGTCCTCCCAGGTGTAGCTGAGCAGGATGCAATCGCGGCTGTGCTGATCGTTGTAACGGTAGGCATAGACATCGTGCACGAAGCTGTCGGTGACCAGGATCTGCGGCAGATGGGGATGCTGGTCGAGAAAGCTTTTACGCAGCGGCGCATAAACCTTGCAGCTGGTCTCCCAATGGGCGTGCTTCCAGGCCTCGATAATGTCCGGTGGCAGCATGTTCCGGGAGAACCCCTCCAGGCGCATCCCTGTTTCGATCAACCAGGACGGCGTGGTAAGCACCACGCTGTCGAACACCTCACTTATCGGCTGAGCCTTGGCTTCATCACTGTGCCGCCAACGGTAATCGACGCGGATGCGGCCATCGGCCAATTTGTCCAGGCCATGAACAGAGCTGTCCGTCAGCAGGCCATCCTTACGCGTCACGCATTGGCTGTACAAGGATTCGCCCGAGCCAGCGATGTCCATGAACAGCAGGGCCTCATCCAACGCGGCGATCCCCAGATAGGCAGGTGCCTGGAAATGCAGGCCTTTGCTGTCGGGCACGGTCTCGATACCCTGATACGGCGCGGCAAGCACTCGCCCCCTTTCATCTACACGCCCATGCACAAGCTGCAGATGGCTGCTGAAACCGAAAATGGCAGTACGCAACGGATAGAGGCAACACACGTCGTAGAAGGCGCCCCAACTGCCATCACCGATACCGATTGCATAGAAGATCGCCGATTCGTCACGGTCCATGCCAAGGCCGCCGAAATCGCCTGGGTTGCCAGGGTCCCAAACCTCCTGGCTCGACAGCAATACCAGGTCACGGAACGACAGCCTGTGATATCGCTCGACGATTGCCGACCACATCGCCAGCCAGCCTTCTGTGCCGTAAATGGCGGCCACCTGTTCGGCGAAACGCTCGGCAAAGCGCCGCCACTTGCCATGAATCCTCTGTAGTACCGCGGTAGGTGGTGGAGTGTGACCTTCGGGATTCTTCCAGATCAGCAGCTTCGGATCGCCCTCCCCTTCAAGCTGGCCTTCACGCAGGTAGATACCCGTTGCATTGACCCACTGCGTGCCAGGGTTAGGGAAAGCGGAAAGACGCAGGTCAAACAGGTTGGCGTAGTAAGCCATCAATGAACGGCCTGCCTTGGGCGGCTCGCCGGTTCGGTTGAAGAACGGCATGCGCATGGCGCCCATCTCGAAGGGAGCGGTGCATCCCGGCGGCTTGCCAGCTGGGGTCGACACGGTGAGATGACGTCCCCCGATACGCCGGGCCTGCTCGATCAGGGTGATATGGGTAAAACCACAGCGCAGCAGTTCACGTGCGACGGTAAGGCCGGTGACGCCAGCACCGACAATGCAGATGCGATGTGCAGGACGAGAAGCCTGGGCAATACCGTCCTGTTGTTCGACGAGGCGTCGGTAGTCGAAACACAGGTCAGGCGGGTTCGGGAAGCGTGCGGCCCATGGCAGCACTGGAGAGTGCGGCTCGACGGCCAGGTCGGCGGGATGGTTGTACGTTGAACCAATGGTCATGGTCTCGGGTTCTCAAGGTAGATGAGGAGCCTGAGCATGCCGAGAGCCGGGAGATGGGGAGCGGTAGAGGGGTATCGCGGTGCTGAGTGCGTCGTTGCCAGAACAGACGCAATCGCGGGGCAAGCCCGCTCCCACGCTACCCATTCCCACAAGCCCTGTATTAGCTCTGTGGTTGCGGATGGCGTGGGAGCGGGCTTGCCCCGCGATGAGGATGCTACGGTTTAGACCGCCAGCGCGCGCTCACGCAGCTCGCTGTTGAGGATGCGGTCGTTCTCGCTGTAGTCGACCGGGCAGTCGATCACGTGCACGCCAGGGGTCTTGATGCAGTGCTCGAGCAGCGGCAGGAAGGCTTCGGCGCTTTCCACGCGGTGGCCATTGGCACCGTAGGCTTCGGCGTATTTGACGAAGTCCGGGTTGCCGTAGTCCAGGCCGAAATCGGTGAAGCCCATGTTGGCCTGCTTCCAGCGGATCATGCCGTAGCCGTCGTCACGCAGGATCACCACGGTGATGTGCATACCCAGGCGGACGGCCGTTTCCAGCTCCTGGCTGTTCATCATGAAGCCGCCGTCGCCGCAGACCGAGATGACCGGGCGATCCGGGTACACCAGGTGCGAGGCCATGGCCGATGGCAGGCCGGCGCCCATGGTCGCCAGGGCGTTGTCCAGCAGCACGGTGTTGGGCTTGTGGGCCTTGTAGTTGCGGGCGAACCAGATCTTGTAGATACCGTTGTCCAGGGCGACGATGCCTTCAGACGGCAGGGCGCGACGGATGTCGGCAACCATGCGCTGCGGATAGACCGGGAAGCGGTCGTCGTCGGCGCCTTCGGCGATCTGCGCTTCGTTCGCTTCGCGGATGGCCATCAGGCGGGTGAAGTCCCAGTGGCTTGTATCGGTCAGCGCTTCGCTGATCTGCCATACGGCGTTGGCAATGTCGCCGATCACTTCTACTTGCGGGAAGTACACGGCATCGACTTCAGCCGAGCGGAAGCTCACGTGGATCACTTCGGTGCCGCCACGAACCATGAAGAACGGTGGCTTCTCGATCACGTCGTGGCCGATGTTGACAATCAGGTCGGCAGCTTCGACGGCGCGGTGAACGAAGTCACCGGAGGACAGCGCAGCGTTACCCAGGAAGCGCGGGTGACGCTCGTCGACCACACCTTTACCCATCTGGGTGGTGATGAACGGGATGCCGGTCTTGTCGATCAGTTGCTTGAGGACCTTGGCGGTCATCTTGCGGTTGGCGCCGGCACCGATCACCAGGATCGGGTTGCGAGCGTTCTGCAGTTTCTGCACGGCGGCTTCGATGGCCACGTGCTCGGCCAGCGGGCGACGGTGCAGGCTGCGCGGAATCGGCAGGGCGTCGGTCTGCTCGGCGGCGATGTCTTCCGGCAATTCCAGGTGCACGGCGCCCGGCTTCTCTTCTTCCGCCAGGCGGAAGGCTTCACGCATGCGCGCAGGAATGTTGTCGGCCGAGGCGAACTGGTGAGTGTACTTGGTGATGGGGTCCATCATGCCGCACACGTCGATGATCTGGAAACGGCCTTGCTTGGACTTCTTGATCGGTTTCTGGCCGGTGATCATCATCATCGGCATGCCGCCCAGGTAGGCATAGGCGCTGGCGGTCACCAGGTTGGTCGCGCCAGGGCCGAGGGTCGACAGGCTGACGCCGGTCTTGCCGGTCAGGCGGCCGTAGGTGGCGGCCATGAAGCCCGCGGATTGCTCGTGGCGGGTCAGTACCAGCTTGATCTTCGACTTGCGCAGGGACTCGAGCAGGTCGAGGTTTTCCTCACCGGGAATGCCGAACACATACTCGACACCTTCGTTTTCCAGGCATTGCACAACGACATCGGCGGCCTTGGCCATCTTGCTTCTAACCTCAAGTAATAGGACGGTGAAAGTCCAGAAATGCGCAGCACGGTACGCTGGCATCGCTCGGTCCGGGTGCCAGGATTGCCCCGAACCTAAGCCTTGACGCAGGGTAGGTACGGGGAAGTCACTTAATGTGACGGCAATATTGTCGCACCTGTGACGCGGCGATGTGAGGTAGCCGACGAGCAAAGGATTTTTGCGTGATTGTCAGCAAGCGGATCCCGTGTAGGAACAACATACCGTGGGAGCGGGCTTGTCGGAACGCGCAAAGACAAAACCCCTACCTGCTTGCGCAGATAGGGGTTTTGCGAAATGAATCTTGACGATGACCTACTCTCACATGGGGAAACCCCACACTACCATCGGCGATGCATCGTTTCACTGC
>NZ_JBSSEW010000028.1:0-74337 GCF_054062095.1 Pseudomonas sp. TE6288 | reverse complement strand
CCGTGGACCACACGGGGTCCCTCCCCGCCCCACACCGCGGAGCCGCCCCCCCCCCCCCCCCCGGGCCCCCGTGTGGGGGGGCATCCCGCCGCGATAGGGCCGGTACTGACAACATAAAGCTTCAGGCAAGAAAAAGCCGCCTCGAAAGGCGGCTTGTTCAGATCACTCAGGCCTGTGGACGCATGTGCGGGAACAGGATCACGTCGCGGATCGACGGCGAGTTGGTCAGCAGCATCACCAGGCGGTCGATGCCGATGCCTTCACCGGCGGTCGGCGGCATGCCGTACTCCAGGGCACGGACGAAATCGGCGTCGTAGTGCATGGCTTCGTCGTCACCGGCGTCCTTTTCGGCCACCTGGGCCAGGAAGCGCTCGGCCTGGTCTTCGGCATCGTTGAGCTCGGAGTAGGCGTTGGCGATCTCGCGGCCACCGATGAACAGCTCGAAGCGGTCGGTAACGGCCGGGTTGTCGTCGTTGCGACGCGCCAGCGGCGAGACTTCGAACGGGTACTCGGTGATGAAGTGCGGCTGCTCCAGCTTGTGCTCGACCAGCTCTTCGAAAATCATCACCTGCAGCTTGCCCAGGCCCTCGTGGCCGAGCACCTTGGCGCCGGCCTTCTTGGCGATCTCGCGGGCGCGGTCGACGTCCTGCAGGTCGGCAGCGGTGAGCTCCGGGTTGTACTTGAGGATCGAGTCGAACACCGACAGGCGCACGAACGGCTCGCCGAAGTGGAACACCTTGTCGCCGTACGGCACGTCGGTGCTGCCCAGCACCAGCTGCGCCAGCTCGCGGAACAGTTCCTCGGTGAGGTCCATGTTGTCGCGGTAGTCGGCGTAGGCCTGGTAGAACTCGAGCATGGTGAATTCTGGGTTGTGACGAGTCGAAACGCCTTCGTTACGGAAGTTGCGGTTGATCTCGAACACTTTCTCGAAACCACCGACCACCAGGCGCTTGAGGTACAGCTCCGGGGCGATGCGCAGGAACATGGCCATGTCCAGCGCGTTGTGGTGGGTTTCGAACGGCTTGGCCGCGGCGCCGCCGGGGATGGTCTGCAGCATCGGGGTTTCCACTTCGAGGAAGTCGCGCTCGATGAGGAACTTGCGGATGTGCGAGATCACCTGCGAACGCACACGGAAGGTGTGGCGGGTTTCCTCGTTGACCATCAGGTCGACGTAGCGCTGGCGGTAGCGCTGCTCGGTGTCGGTCAGGCCGTGGTGCTTGTCCGGCAGCGGGCGCAGCGACTTGGTCAGCAGGCGCACGTTGGTCATCTCGACGTACAGGTCGCCCTTGCCGGAACGGGCCAGGGTGCCTTCGGCGCTGATGATGTCGCCCAGGTCCCAGGTCTTGACCGCCGCCAGGGTCTCTTCCGGCAGGGTCTTGCGGTTGACGTAGACCTGGATGCGGCCGGTCATGTCCTGGATGACCATGAACGAGCCACGGTTGAGCATGATGCGACCAGCAACCTTGACCGGGATGGCGGCTGCTTCCAGCTCTTCCTTGGTCTTGTCCGCGTACTGTTTCTGCAGGTCGTTGCAGTAGCTGTCGCGACGGAAGTCGTTGGGGAAGGCGTTGCCCTTGGCGCGCTCGGCGGCAAGTTTTTCCTTGCGCAGCGCGATCAGGGTGTTTTCTTCCTGTTGCAGGTCTTGCGCTTCGGTCTTGAGGTCGCTCATGTCGTCATTCTTTCCATCAGGTATTCGTTGCCCCTGTCGGGCAGGGCACGCAATACCGGGCAAAGGCCCGGTATTGCGGCGGTGGTGTGCGGTTTACAGCCCCTGCTTGAGGCTCGCTTCCAGGTACTCGTCGAGGTCGCCGTCGAGCACCTTCTGGCAGTCGCTGCGCTCGACACCGGTACGCAGGTCCTTGATGCGCGAGTCATCGAGTACATAGGAGCGGATCTGGTGACCCCAGCCGATGTCCGACTTGCTGTCTTCCAGGGCTTGCGAGGCGGCGTTGCGCTTCTGCATTTCCAGCTCGTACAACTTGGCCCGCAGCATTTTCATGGCGGTGTCCTTGTTGGCGTGCTGGGAACGTTCGTTCTGGCAGGCCACCACGGTGTTGGTCGGCACGTGGGTGATACGCACCGCCGAGTCGGTGGTGTTGACGTGCTGGCCACCGGCGCCGGAGGAGCGGTAGGTGTCGATGCGCAGGTCGGACGGGTTGATCTCGATCTCGACCTTGTCGTCGATCTCGGGCGAGACGAATACCGCCGAGAACGAGGTGTGGCGACGGGCGCCGGAGTCGAACGGGCTCTTGCGCACCAGGCGGTGCACGCCGATCTCGGTGCGCAGCCAGCCGAAGGCGTACTCACCCTTGATGTGCACGGTGGCGCCCTTGATGCCGGCGACTTCACCTTCGGAGAGTTCGATGATGGTGGCGTCGAAGCCGCGCTTGTCGGCCCAGCGCAGGTACATGCGCAGCAGGATGTTGGCCCAGTCCTGGGCCTCGGTGCCGCCGGAGCCGGCCTGGATGTCCAGGTAGGCGTTGTTCGGGTCCATCTCGCCGCTGAACATGCGACGGAACTCGAGCAGGGCGAGGGATTCCTCCAGCCCTTGCAACTCGGTCACGACATCGCTGACGGCGCCTTCGTCGTTTTCCTCGACCGCCATGTCGAGCAAGTCCTTGCAGTCACCCAGGCCGTTGGACAGTTTGTCGAGCGTTTCGACGACCTGCGCCAGCATGGCGCGCTCGCGGCCCAGGGCCTGGGCGTACTCGGGCTTGTTCCAGACGGCGGCGTCTTCCAGCTCGCGGTTTACTTCGACCAGACGATCATGTTTGTGATCGTAGTCAAAGATACCCCCGAATAGACTGGGAACGCTCGGTGAGGTCCTTGATGGTGTTCAGGATCGGTTGGATTTCCATGGGCGGGCAGCTCTCGTGCGAATTCGGTGAAAAGCCCGCGAGTATAACCGAGTCTGCGCCACGGCGGCAGACCCGCCGGGCGGTATCGCCGGGCGCAAGGGCCACCACTGCCCACAGATTGAATCAACGACCGACCTTCACCCCTTCAGCGCCTTCTTGGGATAGATATCGTACCGGCTGGATTTGCCCTCGAGGCTATGAGAAGGCTTGCCCCCCTCGATGATCGGCGCCTTGCGCGGCCGCTTGACCACCACCCGGTGGGTGGCCAGCGCCAGAGCGGCCTCGAGCAGGGCAGGCGCATCGAGGTCATCGCCGACCAGCGGCCTGAACACCCGCATCTCCTTCTTCACCAGCGCGCTCTTGTCGCGATGCGGGAACATCGGATCGAGGTAGATCACCTGCGGCGCCTCCCCCTCCCACGCACGCATGCGCTCGATGGCATTGCCCGTCAGCAGTTGCATGCGCGCGACGATCGGGCCGATTTCGGCATCCCCCCGCGCCCGCGCCAAACCGTCCTCCAGCAGCGCGGCAATCAACGGCTGGCGCTCGATCAGGGTCATCTCGCAGCCCAGGCTGGCCAGCACGAACGCGTCCTTGCCCAGCCCCGCCGTGGCATCGAGCACCCGCGGCCGCACGCCTTGGGCGATGCCGACCGCCTTGGCGATCATCTGCCCGTTGCCACCGCCGTACAACCGTCGATGCGCTGCCTGCCCCTCGACGAAATCCACCCGCACAGGCCCGGGCGCCTGCGGCCCCAGTTGCTGGATCTGCAAGCCCTCGGCGCCCAGTTGCACGGCAAACTCCGCCGCCTCGTCAACCAGCGGCAAGCCCAGTCGCTGCGCCCATGCCTCGGCCTGCGCCTGGAATTGCGCGGCCAACGCCTCGACCCTGATACCCGCCGCCTGTTGTTGCTCTAACATCGATTCGCGCACTCGAAAAAAATTAATGTAACCCCGGCCAGAGCCGATACAGGCAATATCCCGCTATTCTGCCAGAGCACAACGTCCGCGACTGCCATGTCAGACACTCTTCCCATTGGCTTGACCTACTTGTCGCCCGTCGGCAACTACGGTCGACAGAATACCCAGGCACTGGGTGGCGTCAGCCACCTGTGGCAGGATTTCTTTGCCCGCGCCATGGCAGAGCAACAGGAAGGCGAAGTCGACGGTTTCAGCCAGGCGCTGATGCAGTGCGACCAGGAGAGCGGCGAACCGATCGGCGGCGCCCGTGCCCTGGCCCTGATCGATGCCCAGCGCGCCCTGCCGGTTCACGACACCGAGGTGGCACCACCCGAGCCGCTGTTCCTGCCCAAGGCGGAACTCGAGGCCAAACTGCTGCCCCCTGCCCCCGAGCCCTTCGACACCGTCGAGTTGATCGAGCAGCAACGCCAGCTCGACATCGACAACAGCTGGGTGCGTCCAGTGGTCATGAGCCAGGGCCACCCCATCGCCGAGCCCGGCCCTGGCCCAACGCCACGCCCGCTGTTCCTGCCCATCGCCGAGTTCGAGACCGGCCTGCTCGACCCTGCGCCCGAGCCCTTCGACGACAGCACGCTGGCCAAACAGCAGAACGACCTGGAGTTCGATATCCACTGGGCCCGCCCGGTGGTGCTGAACAACGTGCGCCTGCACGCCTGAACCTCAGCGGCAGATCTGCCAGAAGCCCATGTCCGCATGGAAGTGATTGTGGTGGGCGGCGTTGTAGTCCGGCCCCAGCACCGTGCTGAAGCTTGCGCACGCCGCCTCCTGCACCTGGCGCAGGAAGTCCGCCTTGCGCCCATCTCCCTGCCAGTCCCGCGCCAACACGATGCGCTGGCCGTCCTGCAGGCGAAAACCACTGATATCCAGGGCATTGGCGCTGGCATGCTGGCTGAGCCGCCCTTGCTTGCGATGGTAGACGTTGCGGCAGGCAAAGCTGCCCAGGTGATCAACCTGGGTCACTGGCTGGCCGAACACCCGCTGCGCCGCCGGTTGCAACCCATGCACCTCGAACAGCGCATAGGCCACGGCCAACGGACAACTGGCGAGGAAGCTGCTGCTGAGCCGCGCCTGACCGCCTTCGACGCGCCAGACGTTGCGCAACGGGCAGTTGGCCGTCACCGGGCTGTCGCGTTGCTGCCGATAGCGCAATGACGAGGTCTGCAAGGCCTGACGGCACAGCTCGGGGTCGGCGCGCAGGCGCGACAGCTTGTAGGGTGTCAGCAGGTTCGGCGGCTGCCGCACATCCAGCACAGCCCACGGGTTCCAGGCATCCGCTGGGCGCCAACCGAGCCACCATGCAACAAGCACGGCCAGCAGCAGACTGGCCAGTACGGTCAACGTCTTGCCCATGCGGCCTCAGCGACGGAAGAGGTCATTGAGCTGAGCGAATGGCAATGCCTGCTCGCCATAACTGAACGTACCCTGCTCATGGATCTCCAGCGCGGCCCGCTGCAGAGCGCCCAGGGCGGCACGCGCCAGCGATGAGCCGACACTGATGCGCTTGACGCCCAGATCTTGCAACTGGTTCACGCTCAAGGGCACGCCCGCCATGCCCATCAGCACGTTCACCGGCCTTGGCGCCACGGCCTGCACCACCGCACGGATCTCATCGACGCTGCGCAGCCCCGGGGCATACAGCACATCGGCGCCGGCCTCGGCATAGGCTTGCAGCCTGCGAATGGTGTCATCCAGGTCGAGACGCCCGTGCAGCAGGTTCTCGGCGCGCGCGCAAAGGGTGAAGGGGAACGGCAGGCTGCGGGCAGCCTGCACGGCGGCGCGTACACGCGCCACGGACAGGTCGAAGTCGTAGATCGGCGCTTCGGCGCGGCCGCTGGCATCTTCGATCGAACCACCCACCAGCCCCGCCTCGGCGGCGCGCAGAAGGGTCTGTGCGCAGTCCTCGGGCAAATCGCCGAAGCCGTTTTCCAGGTCCGCCGCCACCGGCAATGGGGTGGCATCGACGATCGCCTGGGCGTTGCCCAGGGTTTCCTCGAGCGTCAGCGCGCCCTCGGCATCCGGCCGCCCCATGCTGAACGCCAGCCCCGCGCTGGTCGTGGCCAGCGCTTCATATCCCAGGCTAGCCAACAGCCGGGCGGAGCCGGCATCCCACGGGTTGGGGATGACGAACGCGCCATCTTGCTCATGCAGCGCCTTGAAGGCTTCGGCTCGCAGGGTTTGCACATCCATGGTTCAACCTCCCGGCAATCAGATCAAAGTAACCCCAGTTGTTCGACCTCAGGGGCGCGGGGCAATTCAGGCAGCGCTGCAAGGCCCGGCAGGCGAGCCATCAGCCGCTGGTGAAAACGCTGGGCCAGCGCCGCCGCCAGGCGATTGTCGGAAGTATGCAGGAACACGTAGGGGCTGCGGCCCTCTTCGATCCATGCAGCGACCTTGTCGATCCACGGCGTGAGGAACGCCTCGTTGGCCTCGAGCTGCGGGTGACCGATGAAACGCACCTGCGGAGACTGGCTGAAGGCCGCTGGGCGCGGCGGCACCTTGGGCTTCTTGGCCTGGGCATGGAGCACCGCGGGCTCGCGCGAGGTGCAACTGAACAACGCACGCGGATCCAGGCAGATACGCTCGACGCCACGTTCATGCAGCAGGCGATTGAGCTGACGCTCCTCCTCGCCCCGGGCGAAGAAGGCATCGTTGCGCACCTCCACCGCCAGGGGCACGCCGATCTCATCAAGAAAATACGCCAGCTCGCCCAGGCGCGACGGGCCGAACATTGCCGGCAACTGCAGCCAGTACGGCGCAACGCGCTCGCCCAGGGGCGCCATCAGCCGGGTGAAATCGACGGCCGCATCGAGTTGTTCGCGCAGGTCGCCGGCATGGCTTACATCGCCCGGAAACTTGGCCGTGAAGCGAAACCCCGACGGCATGATCTGCGCCCAACGCTCGACGGTCGCCGGCGCGGGACGGGCATAGAAGGTGGTATTGCCTTCAACGGCGTTGAATACCTGGCTGTAGAGCCCGAGGAACTCGCCGCTACGGGCGTCGGCGGGATAGAGGTACTCGCGCCAGGCGTTTTCAGCCCAGGACGGGCAACCGAGGAAATAAGGGAGGGGTGATGGCGTCATCCATCAAATGTACAGGTCCAGCCCCAGCACTTCCATCTCCCAGTCGGTGAAGCCGGCGGTGGTCAGGTAGCTGGCCAGGGCGGTGGAGGTTCGGCGGTTGCGGGCGCGGGGGAAGATCAGGTCCTGCTGCCGGGCGGGCAGGTTCTCGCCGCGACGGCTGGCGCGGCTGATCTGCGCGTCGATGTCCTCGATGATCTCGGCATCGGCTTCGTCGATGGCTTCGTCACGCGCTGGCGCCTTGCGTGGCGCACGCTTGATGGGGTAGCTCTGTGAGGAGAAGCCGTCGATACGCATGACAAAGGCACTCAGGATCAATGATGGCAATTTAGCAGCATCAGGAATCCTTCGCTAATGCCCGAACTGATAACTGGACCACAGTTCGCGCAAAAGGTTTTATCGTGAACGGCGATAGCCGACGAAATGCCTTCAACGCGCCTTGGGCGTAGCCACATTATCGCGCAGGTAGACCGGTTGCGCCTGTTCGGCGACCACCGCCTCGCCCCGTGCCCAGGCAAAGCCGGCCAGAGTGAGGATATCCAGGGCGCTAGGCAACGCGGCCGCATCGCTGGCAGAAACCTGCACGGCCAGGCGCTCGGCGTAGCCCCAGCCGGTACCGGCACCGAACCATGCCTCGCCCGGGCCTTGCGGCAGGGCCACGCGCTCTGGCGGCAGTACCGCCTCCTGGCCGATCAGGCGCATCTCGCCCTGTTCGGCGCGGTAACAACCCCAGTACACCTCGTCCATGCGCGCGTCGATGGCCGCGGCCACCTGCTGCACGCCACGCTCACGCAAGGCGCCCTGCGCCAGGGCCGCCAGGTTGGACGTTGGCAGTACCGGGCGTTCGAGGGCGAAAGCCAGGCCCTGGACCACGCCGATGGCGATACGCACGCCAGTGAAAGCGCCCGGGCCACGGCCAAAGGCGATGGCATCCAGCGCGCTCAGCGCCACGCCCGATTCGGCCAGCAACTGCTTGATCATCGGCAGCAGTTTCTGCGCGTGCATGCGCGGGATGACCTCGTAATGGCTGGTCACCTTGCCGTCATGCAACAGGGCGACGGAACAGGCTTCGGTAGCGGTATCCAGGGCCAGCAGGGTGGTCATCGAGCGAGGTATCCAGGCGACAGGGGAAAAGAGCGGCAGTATAAACGACAACGGCCCGCAAGCGGGCCGTCGTGACGCACGGTGACGGATCAGCTCAGGGCTGCCAGTACTTTGGCGGTGATCGATTCGACCGAACCGACGCCTTCGATGTGGCTGTACTTCGGCTTGCCGGCGTTGGCGGCCGACAGCTTCTGGTAGAAGTCCACCAGCGGCTTGGTCTGGCTGTGGTAGACCGACAGGCGGTGACGCACGGTTTCTTCCTTGTCGTCATCGCGCTGGATCAGGTCTTCGCCGGTGACGTCGTCCTTGCCTTCCACTTTCGGTGGGTTGTACTGGATGTGGTAGGTGCGGCCGGATGCCAGGTGCACGCGGCGGCCAGCCATGCGGCCGACGATTTCTTCGTCGTCCACGGCGATTTCGACCACGGCGTCGATGTCGACGCCGGCAGCGACCATGGCTTCAGCCTGCGGGATGGTGCGCGGGAAGCCGTCGAACAGGCAGCCGTTGGCGCAGTCAGCCTGCGCGATGCGCTCCTTGACCAGGCTGATGATCAGCTCGTCGGAGACCAGCTGGCCGGCATCCATGACCTTTTTCAGCTCCAGGCCCAGTGGGGTACCGGCCTTGACGGCGGCACGCAGCATGTCACCGGTGGAGATCTGGGGAATACCGAACTTCTCGGTGATGAACTTTGCCTGAGTACCTTTACCGGCCCCGGGAGCTCCCAGCAGAATTACGCGCATCTTGTGCTCCTCATATTTTTTATGCAAATCAACGGATTCGGCGCACAAGGCCAACTCCGGAAAAATCGGTCGAGACCGCAAAATCGGTCAAAAGGCTGCTCAAGATACACAGCGCCCGCCCCCCCGACAAGCGTCCCAAAGTGGCAGGAATGCGCCACTTGCAGCTTGCCGGGGGACAGGTTGCGCCGGGCGCAACCGGCCATGGAAGGAGCGGCCACGGCCAGCCCTGCCACTCACCGCGCCTACCCTCGGCCTAACTCAGCCGGTGTTGCGCAACCCGGCCGCGATCCCGGCCACCGTCACCAGCAAGGCCTGTTCCAACGGGCTGTCCAGAGCGGCTTCACGGCTGCGCGAGCGTGCCAGCAACTCGGCTTGCAGGCGGTGCAACGGGTCCAGGTAGGTGTTGCGCAGGCGGATGAATTCCAGGGTTTCCGGGCTGTGCGCCAGTAGCACCGACTGCCCGGTCAGCCCCAGTACCACTTGGCACGACTGCGACAATAGGTCGCGCAGGTGCGCGCCCAACGGCAGCAGTTCGGGTTGCACCAGACGTTCGTCGTAGGCCTCGGCGATCTGCGCATCGGCCTTGGCCAGGACCATCTCCAGCATGTCGATGCGGGTACGGAAGAACGGCCATTGTTCGCGCATCTGCGCCAGCAGCGTCCCCTGCCCGCGTGCCAGGGCATTGTTCAGCGCGGTCTCCCAGCCGAGCCAGGCCGGCAGCATCAGCCGTGTCTGGGTCCAGCCGAAGATCCAAGGGATCGCCCTCAGGCTTTCGATGCCGCCGGCGCGGCGCTTGGCCGGCCGGCTGCCCAGCGGCAGCCGGCCAAGCTCCTGCTCGGGGGTGGACTGGCGGAAGTACTCGACGAAGTCCGGATTCTCGCGCACCACGGCGCGGTAGGCCTTGACGCCGTCGGCGGCCAGCTGGTCCATCAGTGCGCGCCAGGCCGGCTCAGGCGGCGGCGGTGGCAACAGGGTCGCCTCCAGCACCGCGGCCAGATAAAGATTGAGGTTCTGCTCGGCGATGCCCGGCAGACCGAACTTGAAACGGATCATCTCACCCTGTTCGGTGGTGCGAAAACGCCCGCCCACCGAGCCCGGCGGCTGCGACAGGATCGCCGCGTGAGCAGGGCCACCGCCACGTCCCACCGTGCCACCGCGGCCATGGAACAGCAGCAGCTCGACCTGGTGTTCACGGCAGATGCGCACCAGGTTTTCCTGAGCACGGTACTGGGCCCAGGCCGCCGCCGTGGTGCCGGCATCCTTGGCCGAGTCGGAATAGCCGATCATCACCTCTTGCGGGCCCTGCAGCCCGGCGCGATAGCCCGGCAGCCCGAGCAGGCGCTCCATGACCGGGCCTGCATTGTCCAGGTCGGCCAGGGTCTCGAACAGGGGTACCACGCGCATCGACCGGGTCAACCCGGCCTCTTTGAGCAACAGCTGCACCGCCAGCACGTCGGACGCCGCGCCGGCCATGGATATCACGTACGAACCCAGCGACGCCGCCGGGGCCGCGGCGATTTCGCGGCAGGTGGCGAGTACTTCGGCGGTATCGGCCTGGGGCTGGAAGTGCGCCGGCAGCAACGGGCGGCGATTCTTCAGCTCGGTCTGGAGGAAGGTGATGCGTCGCTCTTCGTCCCACTCGGCATAGCGGCCGAGCCCGAGGTAGTCGGTGATTTCCGACAGCGCATCGCGATGGCGGGCAGCGTCCTGACGCACATCCAGGCGCACCAGGAACAGACCAAACGTCACCGCCCGGCGCAGGCAGTCGAGCAACGGGCCGTCGGCAATCACGCCCATGCCGCACTCATGCAGCGACTGGTAGCACAGCTCCAACGGCGCGATAAGGTCGCGATTGTCCACCAGCACCGCCGCGCTGGCCGGCTGCGTCGCGGCCAACGAGGCGTGGGCCCAGGCGCGGGTGGCACGCAGGCGGTCGCGCAACTGCTTGAGCAGCGCCCGGTAAGGTTCGGCGCTGTCCCCGACCTTTTCCTTGAGTGCGGCGCTGGCCTGCTGCATGGACAGCTCGGCGGCCAGGTAGTCGATATCACGCAGGAACAGGTCGGCGGCCATCCAGCGCGCCAGCAGCAGCACTTCGCGGGTTACCGCCGCCGTGACATTGGGGTTGCCGTCACGATCACCGCCCATCCAGGAAGCAAAGCGAACCGGCGCCGCCTCCAGTGGCAGGTGCAGCCCGGTCGCCTCGAACAGTGCCGTGTCGACCTTGCGCAGGTGGTTGGGCACCGCCTGCCACAATGAATGCTCGATCACCGCGAAGCCCCACTTGGCCTCGTCCACCGGCGTCGGCCGGGTCCTGCGGATTTCCTCGGTGTGCCAGGACTCGGCGATCAACCGGCGCAGGCGCTCGCGCACCTGCTGGCGCTCGGCGGGGATGAGGTCGCGGTGGTCCTGCGCGGCCAGCTGCGCGGCAATGGCGTCGTACTTCTGGATCAACGTACGCCGGGCCACCTCGGTGGGGTGCGCGGTAAGCACCAGCTCGATGTGCAACTTGCCCAGTTGCCGGGCCAGCTCATCGTTGCCATGGCCAGCCGCCTTCAGGCGCGCCAGCAATTCGGGGAGCACGCGGGCCTCGAAAGGTTCGGGCTGGCCGGCGTCACGGCGGCGGATCAGCTGGTACTGCTCGGCGATGTTGGCCAGGTTGAGGAACTGGTTGAACGCCCGCGCCACCGGCAGCAGGTCCTCCTCGGCCAGATCGCCCAGGGTCGAGCTCAGTTGCTCGCCCGCCTCGCGCCGGTCGGCCTTGGCGCTGTGGCGGATGTCCTCGATCTTCTGCAGGAACGCCTCGCCATGCTGCTGGCGGATGGTCTCGCCAAGCAGTTCTCCCAAAAGGTGCACATCCTCGCGCAAGCGCAGATCGATATCACTCATCAGCCTTCTCCACTCCAGGAAACCGCATGCGCCCAAGAGTGCCCACTCGCGCCCGCCCCTGGCAAGCCGCGAGCCGCCAAAGCAACTAAAGTAAACACAGGTCATCCGAAGCAATGCCACTCCAGGCTTTGACAGAGGTCATCATGAAAATTCGCCAACTCGCCCAGCACTGGGAACAGAACGCCGCCGGCCGCCTGAGCCCCACCGGCCATGTCCTGCACCTGGACATGGAAGCAGAAGCGCGCCTGGCCGCGCTGATCGACATGTACCCCAAGCGCAGCCCCGAGGAACTCCTGGGCGAGCTGGTGGCGGCGGCACTGGAAGAGCTCGAGGCCAGCTTCCCCTACGTCAAGGGCCAGCAGGTGATCGCCACCGATGAGGAAGGCGACCCGTTGTACGAGGACATCGGCCCTACGCCGCGCTTCCTGGCCCTTTCCAGGCGCCATCTGCAGGCCCTTGGCCGGGTACGGAAAGACCCCTCGCACTGAGCCCTTGCGGGTGCCGGGCACCGCCCGGCATACCGTCATTTGCAGCGGAAGTTCCAGGCGAAATCCGCTGACTGATTAGTCAGAAAAAAATACCTTTAGCGTGCAAATTTTTCTGAACTATTCAAAAACCGCTTCGGTCACAGCCAATAGCCATCACGGCAAAACCCTGTAAACACGGGCCTTTGCGCCCGACGCTGGCAACAGGGGAACAGCGATTGTCACTGCGTGGCATCGTCGTTTAACAGGAGTGACCCAATGGAGTTGACCACCATGAAGACCCGCATCGCACAACCTTCCTCCACTCATCTGCGCGGGCTCAAGCTGGCCGCGCTGGCCCTGGGCAGCAGCCTGGTGCTGGCCGGCTGCGCGGGCAAGCCGCCTACCGAGCAGTACGCTGTGACCCAATCGGCGGTCAACTCGGCAGTCAGCGCCGGTGGCACCGAGTTCGCAGCAGTGGAAATGAAGGCTGCCCAGGACAAGTTCAAGAAGGCCGAAATCGCCATGCACGACAAGAAGTATGACGATGCCAAGCTGCTGGCCGAGCAGGCCGAATGGGACGCCCGCCTTGCCGAGCGCAAAGCCCAGGCGGCCAAGGCCCAGAAGGCCGTGCAGGATGCCCGCCAGGGCGTCCAGGACGTACGTGAGGAAGGCCTGCGCAGCGCTGAATAAGCCTGCCCTGCCTCTATAGCCTTCGTTTAAAGATCAAAGGATGAACACTATGCGCAACTACGTCATGATTCCCGCCCTGCTGGCCCTGAGCGTCGGCCTTGCCGCCTGCTCCCACGACCCTAACGCCAACCTCGAGTCGGCCCGCACCAATTTCTCCGCCCTGCAGAGCGATCCGCAGTCGAGCAAGGTGGCCGCGCTCGAGACCAAGGACGCCCAGGACTGGCTGAACAAGGCCGACAAGGCCTACATGGATCGCGAGGATGAGAAGAAGGTCGACCAGCTCGCCTACCTCACCAATCAACGCGTCGAAGTGGCCAAGCAGACCATCGCGCTGCGCACCGCGGAAGGTGAACTGAAAAACGCCGCGGCACAACGCGCCCAGGCCAAACTTGACGCCCGCGATGCGCAGATCAAGAAACTGCAGGACAGCCTCAACGCCAAGCAGACCGACCGTGGCACCCTGGTGACCTTCGGCGATGTACTGTTCGACTTCAACAAGGCCGAGCTCAAGAGCAGCGCCTACCCCAACGTCACCAAACTGGCGCAGTTCCTCCAGGAAAACCCTGAGCGCAAGGTGATCGTCGAGGGCTACACCGACAGCGTCGGTTCGGCCAACTACAACCAGACCCTCTCCGAACGTCGCGCCGCCGCGGTGCGCATGGCACTGGTGCGTGCCGGCGTGGACCCTGCGCGCATCGTCGCCCAGGGTTATGGCAAGGAGTATCCGGTAGCGGACAACGGCAGCAACTCGGGCCGTGCGCAGAACCGTCGGGTGGAAGTGACCATCTCCAACGACAACCAACCGGTGGCGCCACGTTCGGTCAGCCAGATCCAGTAAACCGTTGCTAGCTGAACGAAAACCCCGCCTTGATGGCGGGGTTTTTCGTTCGTATCGATCAAAGCGTTCGCCAAGCCACTTACGCAAACGCCCCGAACAAAGTCGGGGCGTTTGCCTGGCGCACGTCAGTGACTACTGGAACAGCGACTCGCTGGACAAGCCATTCTTCTCGAGAATCTCGCGCAGGCGCTTCAGGCCTTCGACCTGGATCTGCCGCACCCGCTCACGGGTCAGGCCGATCTCCAGCCCGACATCCTCCAGGGTACTGCTTTCATGCCCACGCAGGCCGAAACGCCGAACCACCACCTCACGCTGCTTGTCGGTCAACTCGCCCAGCCACTGGTCGATGCTCTGCGACAGGTCATCATCCTGCAGCAGTTCGCATGGGTCGGTGGGACGGTCATCGGTGAGGGTGTCGAGCAGCGTCTTGTCAGAGTCGGGCCCCAGCGAAACATCCACCGAGGACACCCGCTCGTTCAGGCCGAGCATGCGCTTGACCTCGGCCACTGGCTTCTCCAGCAGGCTGGCGATCTCCTCAGGCGACGGCTCGTGGTCGAGCTTTTGCGTAAGCTCGCGGGCGGCGCGCAGGTAGACGTTGAGTTCCTTGACCACGTGAATGGGCAGGCGGATGGTGCGGGTCTGGTTCATGATCGCCCGCTCGATGGTCTGGCGGATCCACCAGGTCGCGTAGGTCGAGAAGCGGAAACCGCGTTCAGGATCGAACTTCTCCACCGCACGGATCAGGCCCAGGTTGCCTTCCTCGATCAGGTCGAGCAGCGACAGGCCACGATTGACGTAACGGCGGGCAATCTTGACCACCAGGCGCAGGTTGCTTTCGATCATGCGCTTGCGCCCGGCAGGGTCGCCTTTTTGCGACAGGCGCGCGAAATGCACTTCTTCCTCTGGTGAAAGCAGAGGCGAGAAGCCGATTTCGTTGAGATACAGTTGGGTCGCGTCAAGTGCCCGACTGTAGTCGATGTACTTGTGCTGCTTGAGCGACGCGCCCTGTTTCGACTTGGTCCGAACCGAAGGTACAGCAGGTTCGTCTGACACCACATCCGTTTCCAAAACGATGCCCGTCTCCATCAGAAGCAGGTCATCGTCGATGTCAAACTCCGGCACTTCTTTACTGAGAGCCATTGTTATAGTCCTTTGCTGAGTTCGAACTCAGACTCGAGCGTCACCCTTCCATGGCAGCGCTGGAGCCTGTCCCCTCTACATCCAAGGAACAGGCCGGGACAATGATCAACGGCGTGGCAGGAACTGGAGAGGATCGACGGGTTTGCCCTGGCGGCGAATCTCGAAATGCAGCTTCACCCGATCAGTGCCCGTGGACCCCATTTCTGCGATCGTCTGCCCTGCCTTGACCTGCTGCCCCTCCCGAACCAAAAGCCTGCGGTTGTGACCGTAGGCACTGACGTAGGTATCGCTGTGTTTGATGATGATGAGCTCGCCATAGCCCCTCAAGCCACTGCCGGCGTAGACCACCGCTCCATCAGACGCAGCAAAAACAGGCTGTCCCAAATCACCGGCGATATCAATGCCTTTATTCAAACTACCGTTTGAAGCGAATTTTCCAATCAGCACGCCATTCGCCGGCCACGTCCAACCGCCAACCGCGCGCTCTGCGGCGGGCACCTGGGCAACCGTTTGCGAGGTGGTGGAAGGGGCAGTTGTGGCACTTTTGCCATTGCTGGTTGCCGGCGCCGTAGTGGCAACCGGCCGGCGGATCACGGTGGTCCGGCTCGATGAAGAAGCGCTGCCGACGACCGTCGTGCTGCCCCCCGCGCCGCTGCTGAAACGGATCGGCTGGCCCGGGCGGATGGTGTAGGGGGCGGGAATATTGTTGCGTGCCGCCAGCTCCTTGTAGTCCCAACCGTAGCGGAAGGCAATGGAGAACAGCGTGTCGCCGGGTTTGACGATGTACTGCCCCGAGGTGACAGTCGGACGCTTGGGCGCGGCGTTGTTGCGGTCGACCACGCGGGCGCCGTTCGAGCTGGTGCTGGAACAGCCAGCCAGCAGGGTCCCCATGGCCAGCGCGATCACCAGAAGCTTCAAAACCGACCGATCCTTGCGCTGCCGCATGCCTGTGTGACCCACCCGCGCTCCCCTCATGCTGTCAAAAAATGACGATACAAAAATGCAATATTGTTTCAATTATAACCGAGCCACCCTGCTTGGGGTGACTCGCTGTTGGCCTGATCCAGTACGAAAAGCGCCACGCCAGATAGACAGGGCCCGGGCGCAAGAATTCGTCGTCGCCGCAAATATTCCGTTACGCCGCTCAGGCCAGTGGGCCATTGAGCAGCGGCACGAAGCGCACGGCGCCGAGTACCCGCCGCGAGAAGCCATGCTCTTCGCGCACGATCAGCATCAGTTGCTGGGTCTCCCCCGCCGGCCCGACCGGGATCACCATGCGTCCACCGGGCGCCAGCTGATCGAGCAGTGCCTGCGGCACTTCAGGCGCGACTGCGGTGACGATGATGCCGTTGTAAGGCGCCAACGCCGGCCAACCTTCGCAGCCGTCGCCCCAACGGAACACCACGTTGCGCAGGTTGAGCTCGACCAGGCGCTCCTTGGCCCGGTCCTGCAGCACCTTGATGCGCTCCACCGAGAACACCCGCTCGACCAGCTGGGCCAGGATCGCGGTCTGGTAGCCCGAGCCGGTGCCGATCTCCAGCACCTTGTCCAGGGGGCCTGCCTCCAGCAACAGCTCGCTCATGTGCGCGACCATGAACGGCTGGGAGATCGTCTGGTTGTGGCCGATCGGCAGCGCCGTGTCTTCATAGGCGCGATGGGCCAGGGCTTCATCGACGAACAGGTGGCGCGGGGTGCGACGAATGGCCTCGAGTACCTTGGCGTTCGACACGCCTTCTTCATAGAGCCGCTGGATCAGCCGCTCCCGGGTACGCTGGGAGGTCATGCCGATGCCGCGGCGCTGCAGATCGTCCTGTTCGCGCATCAGAGCAGGCCCTCCAGCCAACCGTCGAGGCGCTCGAAGGCATCGTTGAAGGTGCGGTCCAGTTGCAGCGGGGTGATCGACACGTAACCCTGCATCACGGCATGGAAGTCGGTGCCCGGGCCGCCATCTTCGGCATCGCCGGCCACGGCGATCCAGTAGCCTTCCTTGCCCCGCGGGTTGACCACCTTGGTCGGTGCCGCGGCACGCGCGCGGTGCCCCAGGCGGGTAAGCTGGATGCCACGTATATGCTCCAGCGGCAGGTTGGGGATATTGACGTTGAGCACGGTGCGCGGCGGCAGCTCCAGGCGCGACTGCGCCTCGACCAGGCGCCGGGCGATGTAGGCGGCGGTCGGCAAGTTGTCGGGCAGGCGCGACAGCAGCGAGAAGGCCAGCGAGGTGCCGCCGAGGAAGCGCCCCTCCAACGCCGCAGCCACCGTGCCCGAATAGAGCACGTCATCCCCCAGGTTGGCGCCCAGGTTGATGCCGGACACCACCATGTCCGGGGTTTCCGGCAACAGGCCGTTGAGCCCCAGGTGCACGCAGTCGGTCGGTGTGCCGTTGAGGCTGATGAAGCCGTTGGCCAGCGTCTGCGGATGCAGCGGCCGGTCCAGTGTCAGCGAGCTGCCGGCACCGCTTTTGTCTTGATCCGGGGCAATCACCACGCACTCGGCATAGTCCACCAACGCTTCATGCAGCGCGGCGAGGCCGGGTGCGGTAACTCCGTCGTCATTCGAAATCAGAATACGCATGGGCTGTCCGTCTGCCCTGCCGGCACCAGATCGACGAGTTCGCGCACCACCACGGTGGCGAAGCATCCGGCCGGAAGGACGAATTCCAGTTGCAGGATATCAGGCTCGGGATAATGCCACGTCAGCCGCCCAATAGGGAGCCGCAGGATGCGCCGTTCGTGATCCATGCCCGCTCGCGCCAGCCAATCGCACAGCGCCGGATGACGTCCGGCGACCGTGGACTCGAGGTCGAGGGTCGCGCCTTGGCTCGGTGCCGCACCGGCGCCCCACAGCGGGCCCGTCGGGTGCAGGTCGAGAATGGCCAGGCGCGGGTCGTTGCACTCGGCCTCGCCGGCCATGAAGAAGCTGCGCTTGTCGGTGAAAGCCAGCAGGTCGCCGACCTGGGCGCGCTGCCAGCTGCCGTCGGCGACACGGGTGGCTAGCACCTGGTTGAACAGGTAGCTGCGCCCGGCCGACAGCAGCCGCGAACGCAGGTTGCGCTGCTCGGGCAGCGCCTGGCGAGCGGCCCAGCCCTGTGCGTCGTGCACGTTGCCACCGGCATGGCCGAAGCGCTGGCTGCCGAAGTAGTTGGGCACGCCCTGCTGTTTGAGTTGCTCCAGGCGGGCATCAAGGGCCTGGTGGTCGGCCTGCAGCGCGGTAAGGCGCAAGGTGAAGCCATTGGCCGAATGCGCGCCACGCTGCAGCTTGCGTTGGTGGCGCACCTGCTTGAGCACGCGCAGGGTGTCGTCCTCGGCACGGGACAGGTCTGGGTCGGCCTTGCCCGGCAGGTGCAGGCTGAACCACTGGCGGGTCAGGGCCTGGCGGTCCTTGAGGCCGGCATAGCTGATGGCACGCACCGGCACGCCGGCGGCGCGGGCCAGGCGGCGAGCCGCCTCCTCGGTGTTGAGGTCACGCTTCTCGACCCACAGCCACAGGTGCTCGCCCTGGCCGGACAGCGGGATATCGAGGACTTCATCGACCTGGAAGTCTTCAGCCACCGCCTTGAGCACCGCGGTGCCCAAGACATCGCCCGAGGCCCGAGGGCCTAGCAGTTCCAGTTCGGTCATGCTGGCAGCAGCAGGGCAACCGCATGCACGGCGATGCCCTCCTCGCGGCCGGTGAAGCCCAGCTTTTCTTCAGTGGTGGCCTTGACGTTGACCTGGTCGAGCTCGACCTGCAGGTCTGCGGCGATGTGCTGGCGCATGGTCTCGATGTGCGGGGCCATCTTTGGTGCCTGGGCGACGATGGTGGCGTCGACATTGCCGACCTTCCAGCCCTTGTCACGCACGACAGCGACCACGTGGCGCAGCAGCACCCGGCTGTCGGCGCCCTTGAACTGCGGGTCGGTGTCGGGGAAATGCTTGCCGATGTCGCCCAGCGCCGCGGCACCCAGCAAGGCATCGCTCAGGGCGTGCAGCAGCACGTCGCCGTCGGAGTGGGCCAGCAGGCCGAACTTGTGGGGGATACGCACCCCGCCCAAGGTAATGAAATCACCGTCGCAGAAACGATGGACATCGTAGCCGTGGCCAATACGCATAGAAGAACGCCCTGATTGAGTCAGGGCGTGATTCTACCTGCTTTTGCGGTATTGGGGCTGCTTCACGGCCCTGCGGCTCAGACCCTGCCCAGTGCCACCGCATGATGGCGCAGGTGTTCATCGATGAAGCTGGCGATGAAGTAGTAGCTATGGTCGTAGCCTGGCTGCAGGCGCAGGGTCAGCCCATGGCCGCCCTTACGGGCCGCCTGCTCCAGCGCCTCTGGCTTGAGCTGCTTTTCAAGGAAGTCATCGCGATCCCCCTGGTCCACCAGCAGCGGCGGGCATTCATCCGCCTCGGCCAGCAGCACACTGGCATCCCACTCGCGCCACTGCGCCCGGTCTTCGCCCAGGTAGCGGCTGAAGGCCTTCTCACCCCAAGGGCAATCCATTGGATTGCTGATCGGTGAGAACGCCGACACCGAGCGGTAGCGCCCCGGGTTGCGCAAGGCGCAGACCAGCGCGCCATGCCCGCCCATCGAGTGGCCACTGATACTGCGCTGGCTTGACGCCGGGAAATGCTCCTCGATCAACTCCGGCAACTCGTGCACCACATAGTCGTGCATCTGGTAGTTGCGCGCCCAGGGCTGCTGGGTGGCATTGAGGTAGAACCCCGCGCCGAGGCCGAAGTCCCAGGCACCGTCCGGATCACCCGGCACCTGCTCGCCACGCGGGCTGGTGTCCGGGGCGACGATGATCAGCCCAAGCTCCGCGGCCAGGCGCTGGGCGCCGGCCTTCTGCATGAAGTTCTCGTCGGTGCAGGTCAGGCCGCTGAGCCAGTACAGCACCGGCAGCTTTTCGCCCTGCTCGGCTTGGGGCGGCAGGTACACCGCGAACACCATGTCGCAGGCAAGCACCTTGGAGCTGTGCCGGTAACGCTTGTGCCAGCCGCCAAAGCTTTTCTGGCAAGAGATGTTTTCCAGCGTCATGGCGAGGGCCTCAGAAGTGGATTACGCTGCGGATGCTCTTGCCTTCGTGCATCAGGTCGAAAGCTTTGTTGATGTCCTCCAGGCCCATGGTATGGGTAATGAAGGTGTCCAGCGGGATCTCGCCTTTCTCGGACATTTCCACGTAGCTCGGCAGCTCACTGCGGCCACGCACGCCGCCGAAGGCCGAACCGCGCCAGACGCGACCGGTGACCAGCTGGAACGGACGGGTGGCGATTTCCTGGCCGGCACCGGCCACGCCAATGATCACCGACTCGCCCCAGCCCTTGTGGCAGCATTCCAGCGCCGCGCGCATCAGTTGCACATTGCCGATGCACTCGAAGGAAAAGTCCACGCCGCCGTCGGTGAGATCGACGATCACTTCCTGGATCGGGCGGTCGTAGTCTTTCGGGTTGATGCAGTCGGTTGCGCCCAGCTGGCGGGCGATCTCGAACTTGGCCGGGTTGATGTCGATGGCGATGATGCGCGAAGCCTTGGCCTTGACCGCGCCGATCACTGCCGACAGACCGATGCCGCCGAGGCCGAAGATGGCCACAGTGTCACCCGGCTTGACCTTGGCGGTATTGAGCACCGCGCCGATACCGGTGGTCACGCCGCAGCCGAGCAGGCAGACCTTCTCCAGCGGGGCCTCTTTCTGGATCTTGGCCACGGAGATTTCCGGCAGCACGGTGTACTCGGAGAAGGTCGAGGTGCCCATGTAGTGGAACAGCTGCTGGCCCTTGTAGCTGAAGCGGGTGGTGCCGTCGGGCATCAGGCCCTTGCCCTGGGTGGCGCGGATGGCCTGGCACAGGTTGGTCTTGCCCGACAGGCAGAATTTGCACTTGCCGCATTCCGGGGTGTACAGCGGGATCACGTGGTCGCCGACCGCCACCGAGGTCACGCCCTCGCCAACCGCCTCGACGATCGCCCCGCCCTCATGGCCGAGAATCGACGGGAAGATGCCTTCCGGGTCGGCGCCAGACAGGGTATAGGCGTCGGTATGGCAGACACCCGAGGCGACGACGCGCAGCAGCACTTCGCCGGCCTTGGGCATGGCCACGTCCACTTCGACGATTTCCAGGGGTTTCTTGGCCTCGAAGGCTACAGCAGCGCGGGACTTGATCATCAAAGGTCTCCAGACAAGAGTGTCGATTGCAGGCAAGCAGTGTAATTCACTGCCTTTTGATGAATAATCCGGCCATTCACAAAACATTATTGCCACACAGGGATAATCCATTGAGCAGCCGCTGGGAAGGCATCGACGAATTCGTCGCCGTGGCAGAAATGGGCCAGTTCACCGCCGCCGCCGAACGCCTCGGAGTGTCTTCGTCGCACATCAGTCGGCAGATCGCCCGCCTGGAGGAACGCTTGCAGACCCGCCTGCTGTACCGCAGCACGCGGCGGGTGACCCTCAGCGAAGCCGGGCAGACCTTTCTCCAGCACTGCCAGCGCCTGCAGGATGGCCGCGAGGAAGCGTTGCGCGCCATGGGCGACCTGGCCAGCGAACCCAAAGGCCTGCTGCGCCTGACCTGCGCGGTAGCCTATGGCGAGCGCTTCATCGTGCCGCTGGTGACGCGCTTCATGGCGCTGTACCCGCAGTTGCGGGTGGAGGTGGAGTTGAGCAACCGCACCCTCGACCTGCTGCATGAGGGCATGGACCTGGCGATCCGCCTGGGCCGCCTGCAGGATTCCCGGCTGGTGGCCACGCGCCTGGCGCCGCGACGCATGTACCTGTGCGCATCACCGGCCTACCTGGCACGCTATGGGCGGCCGCACAGCGTGTCGGAGTTGGCGCGGCACAATTGCCTGGTCGGCAGCTCCGACCTGTGGGCGCTGCAGCAGGAGGGTCGCGAGATCAGCCAGCGGGTACAGGGCAACTGGCGCTGCAACAGCGGCCAGGCGGTGCTGGATGCAGCGCTGCAGGGGATGGGCCTGTGCCAGTTGCCGGACTACTACGTGCTGGAGCATCTGCATAGCGGGGCGCTGGTGTCGTTGCTGGAGGGGCACCAACCGCCGAATACAGCGGTATGGGCGTTGTATCCGCAACAACGGCATCTGTCGCCGAAGGTGCGGCGGTTGGTGGACTATCTCAAGGAAGGGTTGGCGCAGTTGCCGGAGTATCGCACCACGCCTTTGTAGGAGCGGCCTTAGCCGCGATGCGGGCAACGCGGTCAGGCACCCGCTGCGCGGGTGATCGCGGCTGAAGCCGCTCCTACAGATACGGCGTCAGACCATCGCTCAGCGACGCCCAGCCCAGCGCTGGCGCAACCACTCCAAGTCCTCTGGCCGGGTCACCTTGATATTGTCGCTGCGCCCTTCGACCAGGCGCGGCGCATACCCGGCCCACTCGATGGCGGACGACTCATCGGTGACTGCTACATCGGACACCAGGCACTCGGCCAGCGCCCGGTGCAACATGCCGAGGCGGAACATCTGCGGGGTATAGGCTTGCCAGACGGTGCTGCGATCGACCGTCGCCGCCACCCTGCCCTCGCCGTCGGCACGCTTGAGCGTGTCCCGAGCGGGTACGGCGAGCAATCCACCGACGGGATCTTCAGCCAGGGCTGACAGCAACTTGTCCAGATCGCCACGCGCCAGATTCGGCCGCGCGGCGTCGTGCACCAGCACCCAGTCGTCATCCGACGCGCCCTGGGCGTGCAGTAGCAATAGCGCATTGAGCACCGAGTCAGCGCGCTCGTCACCACCCGGGGCACGCTGGATACGCGGATCGCTGGCACAGCGCAGGCCGGGCCAATAAGGGTCGTGTTCGGCAATGCTGACCACCACGCCCTTGAGCATGGGATGGTCGAGGAAACAGTCGAGGCTGTGCTCGAGAATGGTCTGACCGCCCAGTTGCAGATACTGCTTGGGACGGTCGGCAGCCATGCGGGCGCCAATGCCCGCGGCGGGAATCACGGCCCAGAAGGCCGGCAGTTTGTTTGTCATTTCTGTGGCAGCTGGTAGAGGGTTTCGCCCTCCTTGACCATCCCCAGTTCATGACGAGCCCGTTCTTCCACGGTCTCCATACCTTTCTTCAACTCCAGGACCTCGGCATCCAGCACGCGATTGCGTTCCAGCAGGCGTTCGTTTTCCGCATGCTGGTCGGCGATCTGCTGCTTGAGTTCGGTCACTTGCGCCAGGCTGCCATTACCTACCCAAAGGCGATATTGCAGGCCGCCGAGCAGCAGGAGCAGGACGAGGAACAACCAATAGGGACTGCGCATGAAGATATCCAGGGTAAAAAAGGCCGCCGCAGCGAGCTTCCGATAGCACGAAGCCTGGCCGAGGCCAGGCTTCGTCGACAGAAACCCGTGGAGGCAACCGAACGATCAGTACGAACGTTCAGCAGGCCCCGGCTGCTGCCTTTTTACCATCTCTTGCTCAGCCGCGAAACTCGGCACGGCCGCGATACACGGCTTTGGCGCCCAGTTGCTCTTCGATGCGCAGCAGTTGGTTGTACTTGCTGACGCGGTCGGAGCGGCACAGCGAGCCGGTCTTGATCTGGCCAGCAGCAGTGCCCACGGCCAGGTCGGCGATGGTCGAGTCCTCGGTTTCACCGGAACGGTGCGAAATCACCGCGGTGTAGCCAGCGGCCTTGGCCATCTGGATGGCTTCCAGGGTCTCGGTCAGCGAGCCGATCTGGTTGAACTTGATCAGGATCGAGTTGCCGATGCCCTTCTCGATGCCTTCCTTCAGGATCTTGGTGTTGGTCACGAACAGGTCGTCGCCGACCAGCTGGACTTTCTCGCCGATCTTGTCGGTGAGGATCTTCCAGCCAGCCCAGTCGGACTCGTCCAGGCCGTCTTCGATCGAGATGATCGGGAAGCGCTCGGTCAGGCCCTTCAGGTATTCGGCGAAGCCTTCGGCGTCGAACGACTTGCCTTCACCGGACAGGTTGTACTTGCCGTCTTCGTAGAACTCGGAAGCCGCGCAGTCCAGGGCCAGGGTCACGTCGGTGCCCAGCTTGTAGCCGGCTTTCTCGACCGCTTCGGCGATGGCGCCCAGGGCGTCTTCGTTGGAAGCCAGGTTCGGGGCGAAGCCACCTTCGTCACCGACGGCGGTATTCAGGCCACGGGCCTTCAGTACGGCCTTGAGGTGGTGGAAGATCTCGGTGCCCATGCGCAGGCCGTCGGAGAAGGTCTTGGCGCCAACTGGCTGGACCATGAACTCCTGGATGTCGACGTTGTTGTCGGCGTGCTCGCCGCCATTGATGATGTTCATCATCGGCACGGGCATGGAATACTGACCCGGCGTGCCGTTGAGGTTGGCGATGTGCGCGTACAGCGGCAGGTCCTGATCCTGGGCGGCGGCCTTGGCGGCAGCCAGGGACACGGCGAGGATGGCGTTGGCGCCCAGCTTGGCCTTGTTCTCGGTGCCGTCCAGCTCGATCATCGCGCGGTCCAGGGCTTTCTGGTCCGATGGGTCCTTGCCCAGCAGCAGGTCGCGGATCGGGCCGTTGATGTTGGCGACGGCCTTCAGCACGCCCTTGCCCAGGTAACGGCTCTTGTCGCCATCACGCAGCTCCAGCGCTTCGCGCGAGCCAGTGGAAGCACCCGACGGCGCGCAGGCGCTGCCGATGATGCCGTTGTCGAGCAGTACATCGGCTTCCACGGTGGGGTTGCCACGCGAATCGAGAACTTCACGACCTTTGATGTCGACGATCTTTGCCATTGTTGTAAGCACTCCAGAATTGACGAAAACAACGCAGCTTTTGGGAATTCTTGCCGTTCACCAGGCGACATGGCACGGGCAGGCCTGGCGAAGGGAGCCCCTGACCGAAAGGTCAGGGGTGGAACGGGCGGTACTTTACCCGAGAAATGAGCTTTACGCGGTTTCTACCGTCGGAAAACTTTTCACCAGGTCGTCCAGCTGCTTGAGCTGTGCCAGGAACGGCTCAAGCTTGTCCAGGCGCAGGGCGCACGGGCCATCGCACTTGGCGTTGTCCGGGTCCGGATGCGCTTCGAGGAACAGGCCGGCCAGGCCCTGGCTCATGCCAGCCTTGGCCAGGTCGGTAACCTGGGCGCGGCGGCCACCGGCGGAGTCGGCGCGACCGCCCGGGGTCTGCAACGAGTGGGTCACGTCGAAGAACACCGGGTACTCGAACTCCTTCATGATGCCGAAGCCGAGCATGTCCACGACGAGGTTGTTGTAGCCGAAGCTCGAGCCGCGCTCGCAGAGGATCAGTTGGTCGTTGCCAGCCTCGACGCACTTGGCGAGGATGTGCTTCATCTCGTGGGGCGCCAGGAACTGCGCCTTCTTGATGTTGATCACCGCGCCGGTCTTGGCCATCGCCACGACCAGGTCGGTCTGGCGCGACAGGAAGGCCGGCAGCTGGATGATGTCGCACACCTTGGCCACCGGTTCGCACTGGTAGGGTTCGTGCACGTCGGTGATCACCGGCACGTTGAAGGTCTGCTTGATCTCCTCGAAGATCTTCAGGCCCTCTTCCATGCCTGGGCCGCGGTACGAGCTGACCGACGAACGGTTGGCCTTGTCGAAGCTGGCCTTGAACACGTACGGGATACCGAGCTTCTCGGTAACCCGCACGTACTCCTCGCAGACCTTCAGGGCCAGGTCACGGGACTCCAGGACGTTCATGCCGCCGAACAGGACGAACGGCTTGTCGTTGGCGATCTCGATGTTACCGACGCGAATGATCTTCTGAGTCATGGATCAGGCCTTGTTCTTCTGTGCCAGGGCAGCCTTGACGAAACCGCTGAACAGCGGGTGACCGTCACGTGGCGTCGAGGTGAACTCCGGGTGGAACTGGCAGGCGACGAACCATGGGTGGTCCTTGGACTCGACCACTTCAACCAGCGCGCCGTCTTCAGAGCGACCGGACACCTGCAGGCCAGCTTCGACCAGCTGCGGCAGCAGGTTGTTGTTGACTTCGTAGCGGTGGCGGTGACGCTCGGTGATGATGTCCTTGCCGTAGCAGTCGTGCACCTTGGAGCCGGCTGCCAGCTGGCAGTCCTGAGCGCCCAGGCGCATGGTGCCGCCCAGGTCGGACGCTTCAGTACGGGTCTCGACCGCGCCGGTGGCATCGGCCCACTCGGTGATCAGACCAACGACCGGGTGGCCGCTGTTGCGGTCGAACTCGGTGGAGTTGGCGTCTTTCCAGCCCATCACGTTACGGGCGAATTCGATCACGGCCACCTGCATGCCGAGGCAGATGCCCAGGTACGGGACCTTGTTCTCACGGGCGTACTGCACCGCGGTGATCTTGCCTTCGACGCCGCGCAGGCCGAAACCGCCCGGGACCAAGATGGCATCGGCGCCTTCGAGCAGGCTGGTGCCCTGGTTCTCGATGTCTTCAGAGTCGATGTAGCGCAGGTTGACCTTGGTGCGGTTGGTGATGCCGGCGTGGCTCATCGCTTCGATCAGTGACTTGTACGCGTCCAGCAGCTCCATGTACTTGCCGACCATGGCGATGGTCACTTCCTGCTCAGGGTTGAGCTTGGCGTCGACGACCTTGTCCCACTCGGACAGGTCGGCGCTGTTGCACTGCAGGCCGAAGCGCTCGACGACGAAGTCGTCCAGGCCCTGGGCATGCAGCACGCCTGGGATCTTGTAGATGGTGTCGACGTCTTCCAGCGAAATCACCGCACGCTCTTCGACGTTGGTGAACAGCGCGATCTTGCGGCGCGACGAAGCGTCCACCGGGTGGTCGGAGCGGCAGATCAGCACGTCAGGCTGCAGGCCGATGGAGCGCAGTTCCTTGACCGAGTGCTGGGTCGGCTTGGTCTTGGTCTCGCCGGCGGTGGCGATGTACGGGACCAGGGTCAGGTGCATCAGCATGGCGCGCTTGGAGCCCACTTCGACGCGCAGCTGGCGGATGGCCTCGAGGAACGGCTGCGACTCGATGTCGCCCACGGTGCCGCCGATCTCGACCAGCGCGACGTCGGCATCGCCGGCGCCCTTGATGATGCGGCGCTTGATTTCGTCGGTGATGTGCGGGATGACCTGGATGGTCGCGCCCAGGTAATCACCACGGCGCTCCTTGCGCAGCACGTGCTCGTAGATACGGCCGGTGGTGAAGTTGTTGTTCTGGGTCATCGTGGTGCGGATGAACCGCTCGTAGTGGCCCAGGTCGAGGTCGGTCTCGGCGCCGTCGTGAGTGACGAACACTTCACCGTGCTGGAACGGGCTCATGGTGCCCGGGTCGACGTTGATGTACGGGTCCAGCTTGAGCATGGTGACTTTAAGCCCCCGCGCTTCCAGGATGGCCGCCAGGGAAGCCGAGGCAATGCCTTTCCCCAATGAAGAAACAACACCGCCCGTGACGAATATGTAGCGCGTCATGAAAAACCCTAGAAGTCTGCGTTAAGGCGGCCAGCGCCGCCGGAGAAAGCGAAGGAAGGCCGAAGCCCCCGATCACCTGCGTCAATCACAGTGCATCTCGAAAAACTGCCGCGTCTGTACAGACCAGGGGTGTCCCCGGCATGGAGCTCGCTCGTCATTTTAAGAAATCAGCCCAGCAAAAAACTGCTTGGTAATCGGCAACCTCTGTGTTTTCGCGGAACCCACAGAAGTTGTATCAAGAAGGGAGGGTAGTCTACCGGAATGTACCCTTCAGCTCAAACCTTGCACGTTCGTCGGCGGTTGCCAGTGCAGTTGGCCTTCGGCCTGAGCGAGTCCGGGCAGATTGGCCACCGCCAGCAATTGCTCGCCGCGGTACAGCAGCGGCAGGCGCGGACGCACGAAGTGCGGGACCTGCAGCTCGTTGAGCAGACGCTTGAGGTCGCGTCGGCCACGGCCGCTGACCTCCAGCACTTCGCCGCCTTGACGATAGGCGATGCGCAGGCCTGCATCGTCCACGCAGCCCTCCAGCCACACCTGGCCGTTGCCCGGCAGCGCCAGGGGCCTGGACGGGTTCGGCCACGCCCATTCACCCGCCAGAGCCTGGAGCCATTGTCCGTCCAGCCACCAGATGCGCCCGTGGCTGCGCTGCAACTGACCGTCGGTCAGGCGCCAGATCGGGCAGGCATCGCCTGCCGCGTCACGCAGGTCGTCCCAGCCGGCCCAGTGGCGACTGTCCGGCAGGCGCGTGCGGCGGCCGAGCCAGTATTGCAGGGCATTGCGCTGGCGCGCCGGTGACAGCGCCTGGAGTACGGCGAGGTCGAGGGAGGCAAGGCCGAGCCAGGGCAGCGGCGCATTGTCGCAGGCCGGGGCCAGGTCGGTGGCGGCCAGTTCGTCAAGCAGGCCCAGGGCTTCGCCTAGATGCTCGGCGCTGCGCGCGAGGTTGCCCTCAGCCTGGGGCCAACGACCTCGCAACAATGGGAAGACCTCTGAACGCAGGAAGTTGCGGGCGAAGGTGGTGTCGGTATTGGAGGGATCGTCAACCCACACCAGCCCCCTGCTCTGGGCATAGGCGTGCAAACGCTCGCGCGAAACCTTCAGCAGCGGGCGCACGAGCCTGCCCTGCCCCAACGAGCGCACCTCGGGCATGGCCGACAGACCACGCAAGCCGGCGCCGCGCAGCAGACGGAACAGCAAGGTTTCGGCCTGATCGTCACGGTGCTGGCCGGTGAACAGGACGGCGCCTGGAGCGAGCTGCTTTTCGAACGCTGTGTAACGGGCATCGCGGGCCGCCTGCTCAAGACTGGCACCCGGGGCTACCTGAACGTGAACAACGTCGAGTTCGATGCCCAGGGCATCACAGACGGTCTTGCAGTGGGCGGGCCATGCATCGGCGGCAGCTTGCAGACCATGATGCACATGGACGGCACGCAGGGGAGGCGCGGGGTGATTACGGGCGTAATCGGCCAGCAGGTGCAGGAGGACGGTGGAGTCGAGGCCGCCGGAGAAGGCGACGTGCCAGGCGGGGGCATCGAGCCAACGGGCAAACTGGCGGGTGAGGTTGATCACCTGGACCTCACCGTCATGGAGATCGCGGGGGGCGTTTCACGCCCCTTTCGCCGGCAAGCCGGCTCCCACAGAAGTATGCATTCCCCTGTGGGAGCCGGCTTGCCGGCGAAAGGGCCGCAAAGCGGCCCCTGGAATCCATCAGAGACCGTAGCTCATCAGGCGATCGTAACGGCGCTTGAGCAGCGCGTCGTTGTCGAGCTTGCCGAGCATGTCCAGCTGTTCGATCAGGTCGGCGCGGATGCTCGCCGACATCTTGGCCGGATCACGGTGGGCGCCGCCCAGCGGTTCCTGGATGACCTTGTCGACGATGTTCAGGCTCTTCAGGCGCTCGGCGGTGATGCCCATGGCCTCGGCGGCGTCGGCGGCCTTGTCGGCGGTCTTCCACAGGATCGAGGCGCAGCCTTCCGGCGAGATCACCGAGTAGGTGGAGTACTGCAGCATGTTCAGCTGGTCGCACACGCCGATGGCCAGTGCGCCGCCGGAACCACCCTCACCGATCACGGTGGCGATGATCGGCGTCTTCAGGCGTGCCATCACGCGCAGGTTCCAGGCAATGGCCTCGCTCTGGTTGCGCTCTTCGGCGTCGATACCCGGATAGGCGCCCGGGGTGTCGATGAAGGTCAGGATCGGCATCTTGAAGCGCTCGGCCATTTCCATCAGGCGGCAAGCCTTGCGGTAGCCTTCAGGGCGCGGCATGCCGAAGTTGCGGCGCACCTTCTCGCGCACTTCACGGCCCTTCTGGTGGCCGATGACCATCACCGGCTTGTCGTCCAGGCGCGCGGTGCCACCAACGATGGCGGCGTCGTCGGAGAAGTGACGGTCGCCGTGCAGCTCTTCGAACTCGGTGAAGAGGTGATCGATGTAGTCGAGGGTGTACGGGCGGCGCGGGTGACGGGCCAGGCGGGCGATCTGCCAGCTGGTCAGGTTGCCGAAGATGCTCTCGGTCAGGGTGCTGCTCTTGTCCTGCAGACGGGCAATTTCATCGCTGATGTTCAGCGAGTTGTCGTTACCCACCAGGCGCAGCTCTTCGATCTTGGCTTGCAGGTCGGCAATCGGCTGTTCGAAATCGAGGAAATTCGGGTTCATAGGCTTCCGTCTTGGGTCTACGGCCAGGCGGCCGGCCGGTTGATCCGTTTGGCGCCCTACCTTAAGGGATCAGGCGCATATAGGTCGAGATTAAAATTCGTCGTTTCAACGGTATTGCAGGAAGACGTTCTCACGTCCGAACTGGTCACGCAGTGCCTGAATCAGGCCGTCGGCCGGGTCGATGGACCACTGGTCGCCGAATTGCAGCATGGCCTTGGCGTCGCTGCCGGTGTACTCCAGGGTGATCGGGCAGCCACCACGGTGACGGGTGATCAGCTCGCCCAGCCAGTTCAGGCGGTCACCCTTGAGCGCGTCGTGGGCGACCTTCAGGCGCAGGCTTTCGGCCAGTTTGGTACGGGCATCCTCCATGGTCATCACCGTCTTGACCCGCAGGCGCAGGCCACCGGAGAAGTCGTCGTTGCTGACCTCCCCTTCCACCACCACCATGGCGTCGGTCTGCAGCAGGGCCTGGGCGCCCATGAAGGCATCGGCGAACAACGAGGCCTCGATGCGCCCGGAACGGTCGTCGAGGGTGACGAAGCCCATCTTGTCACCCTTCTTGTTCTTCATCACGCGCAGGGCAATGATCATCCCGGCGATGGTCTGGGTATCCCGCGCAGGCTTCAAGTCGACAATGCGCTGGCGGGCGAAACGGCGGATCTCGGTCTCGTACTCATCGATCGGATGCCCGGTGAGGTACAGGCCGAGGGTGTCCTTCTCGCCTTTCAGGCGCTCCTTGAGCGTCAGTTCGCGCACCTTGCGGTGATTGGCATAGACGTCGACATCCGCCTCGTCGAACATGCCGCCGAACAGGTCGACATGGCCACTGTCGGCGGTATGGGCCGCCTGCTCGGCAGCCTTGACGGCCTCACCCAGCGCCGACAGCAGGGTCGCGCGGTTGATGTCGATGTTGGCCTGGTAGGCCTTGATCTCGTCATGGAAGTGCGGGCCGAGACGATCCAGCGCGCCACTGCGGATCAACGCATCGAGGGTACGCTTGTTGACGCGCTTGAGGTCGATGCGCTCACAGAAGTCGAACAGGTCCTTGAACGGACCACCCTGTGCGCGCGCCTCGACGATCGCCTCCACCGGGCCTTCGCCCACGCCCTTGATCGCCCCCAGGCCATAGACGATGCGGCCATCGTTGTTGACGGTGAACTTGAAGTCGGAGAAGTTCACGTCCGGCGCGTCGAGGCGCAGCTTCATGCTGCGCACTTCCTCGACCAGCACCACCACCTTGTCGGTGTTGTGCATATCCGCCGACAGCACCGCGGCCATGAACGGCGCCGGGTAGTGGGTCTTCAGCCAGGCGGTCTGGTACGACACCAGGCCGTAGGCGGCGGAGTGGGATTTGTTGAAGCCGTAGCCGGCGAATTTCTCTACCAGGTCGAAGATGTTACCGGCCAGGTCCGCATCGATGTTGTTGGCCACGCAGCCTTCGATGAAACCGCCCCGCTGCTTGGCCATTTCCTCGGGCTTTTTCTTACCCATGGCCCGGCGCAGCATGTCGGCGCCGCCGAGGGTATAGCCGGCCATCACCTGGGCGATCTGCATCACCTGTTCCTGGTACAGGATGATGCCGTAGGTGGGCGCAAGAACGGGCTTGAGGCCTTCGTACTGGTAGTCCGCATGCGGGTAGGCCAACTCGGCGCGGCCGTGCTTGCGGTTGATGAAGTCGTCCACCATGCCCGACTGCAGCGGACCGGGGCGGAACAGCGCCACCAGTGCGATCAGGTCTTCCAGGCAGTCAGGCTTGAGCTTCTTGATCAGCTCCTTCATGCCACGGGATTCGAGCTGGAACACCGCCGTGGTCTCGGCTTTTTGCAGCAGCTCGTAGGTCTTGCGGTCGTCCAGCGGGATGAAGTCGATGTTGACGTCGGGCAGGTTCTTCTTGGCCTGCTCGCGGTTGATGATCTCCATCGCCCACTTGATGATCGTCAGCGTACGCAGGCCGAGGAAGTCGAACTTCACCAGGCCTGCGGCCTCGACGTCGTCCTTGTCGAACTGGGTCACCAGGCCGCCGCCCTCTTCATCACAGGCGATTGGCGAGAAGTCGGTGAGCTTGGTCGGCGCGATCACCACGCCACCGGCGTGTTTGCCGGTACCGCGGGTGACACCTTCGAGCTTGAGGGCCATGTCCCAGATCTCGCGGCCATCCTCGTCGCTCTTGAGGAAGTCGCGCAGGATCTCTTCCTGCTCGTAGGCCTTCTCCAGGGTCATGCCCACTTCGAACGGGATCATCTTCGACAGGCGGTCGGCCAGACCATAGGACTTGCCCTGCACCCGCGCCACGTCACGCACCACCGCCTTGGCGGCCATGGTGCCGAAGGTGATGATCTGGCTCACCGCGTTACGCCCGTAGGCCTCGGCCACGTAGTCGATCACCCGGTCGCGGCCATCCATGCAGAAGTCGACGTCGAAGTCGGGCATGGAAATACGTTCAGGGTTGAGGAAGCGCTCGAACAGCAGGTCGTAGGCCAACGGGTCGAGGTCGGTGATCTTCAGCACGTAGGCCACCAACGAACCGGCACCCGACCCCCGGCCCGGGCCGACCGGCACGTCGTTGTTCTTGGCCCACTTGATGAAGTCCATAACGATCAGGAAGTAACCGGGGAAGCCCATCTGGATGATGATATCCAGCTCGAACTTCAGGCGGTCCAGGTAGACCTGGCGCTTCTCTTCGTAATTGGGCGTGGTCTCCTTCGGCCAGAGCACCGCCAGGCGCTCCTCCAGGCCTTCGTGGGAGACATGCCGCAGGTAGTCGTCGATGCCCATGCCGTTGGGCGTCGGGAAGTCGGGGAGGAAGTACTTGCCCAGCTGCACGGTGATATTGCAGCGCTTGGCGATCTCCACGGTGTTGGCAATGGCGTCCGGCAGGTCGCTGAACAGCTCGGCCATCTCTTCGGCGGACTTGAGGTACTGCTGGTCGCTGTAGCCACGCGGGCGGCGCGGGTCGTCCAGGGTCCAGCCCTCGCCGATGCACACGCGGGTCTCGTGGGCATCGAAGTCCGACTGCTTGACGAAACGCACGTCGTTGGTTGCCACCAGCGGCGCACCGAGCTTGTCGGCCAAGGCCACGGCAGCGTGCACGTACTCCTCGTCACCGGCGCGGTTGGTGCGCTGCACCTCGACGTAGAAGCGCTCGGGGAACATGCTCATCCAGTCGGCGAGCAGGACCTGGGCTTCGTCCTGACGATTGGCCATCAGCGCCATGCCGATGTCGCCTTCCTTGCCGGCGGAGAGGGCAATCAGCCCTTCGCTGGCCGGGGCGATCCAGTCGCGCTGGATGATCACCAGGCCATTGCGCTGGCCATCGGTCCAACCACGCGAGATCAGCTCGGTGAGATTGCGGTAACCCTTGGGGTTCATGGCCAGGAAACAGATGCGCGACAGCGGCGCTTCCGGATCGACCCCGGCCAGCCACAGGTCGGCGCCGCAGATCGGCTTGATGCCGGCGCCCATGGCGGTCTTGTAGAACTTCACCAGCGAGCACATGTTGCTCTGGTCGGTGATCGCCACCGCCGGCATGTTCATCCCGGCCAGGGCCTTGGCCAGCGGCTTGATCCGCACCAGGCCGTCGACCAGGGAGAATTCGGAGTGCACGCGAAGGTGAACGAAGGAGACCGACATGGAGGATCCTGTAGCAGTGCTGAACGACAAGGGCGGGATTGTAGCGTATTGCTCTGCGCTTGCCTCGCCTGCAGGTCAGCGGTTGATTGCAGAATGCATCGCGGGGCAAGCCCGCTCCCGCGCAGCTCGGCGTGGGAGCGGGCTTGCCCCGCGATGAATGGCGCCGATCAGATCAGCGAAGTGGTAATGCCTTCACGGGCTTCCCATGCGGCCCGAACAGGCGCGAACGAGCGCCGGTGAATCGGCGTCGGCCCAAGACGGGCCAGGGCCTCAAGGTGCACTGGAGTCGGATACCCCTTGTGCCCGCCGATCCCATAACCCGGGTAGATCAGCTCAAACGCGCTCATCTCGCGGTCACGGGTGACCTTGGCCAGGATCGATGCGGCGGCGATCGCCGGCACCTGCGAATCACCCTTGACCACCGGAGCCGCCGGTACTGAAAGCTTCGGGCAGCGGTTGCCATCGATCAGTGCCAGCTTCGGCGTGACGTGCAACCCTTCGACCGCACGCTGCATGGCCAGCATGGTCGCATGGAGGATGTTCAGCCGGTCGATTTCCTCGACCTCGGCGCGGGCGATGCAGAAACTCAGCGCCTTCTCGCAGATCTCGTCGAACAGCGCATCGCGCTTGGCCTCGGTGAGTTTTTTCGAGTCGTTCAGGCCGAGGATCGGCCGGCGCGGGTCGAGAATCACCGCTGCGGTGACCACCGCGCCGCACAGCGGACCACGGCCCACTTCGTCGACGCCGGCCACCAGTTCCTCGACCAGGTTGAAATCCAGTCCCATCTGCATGTCAGCGGTCCTTCAACAGGGCAAGCACCGCGTCGGCCGCCTGGTTGGAGGCGTCGCGGCGCAGGGTGCGGTGGATCTGGTCGAAGCTGTCGGTCTGCTGCGTGCCATCCTTGACCAACGGCGCCAGGGTCTGGGCCAAGGCCTCGCTGGTGGCGGCGTCCTGCAGCAGCTCGGGCACCAACAGGCGCTGGGCGAGCAAGTTGGGCAGCGACACGTAGGGGCTCTTGACCATGCGCTTGAGGATCCAGTACGTCAACGGCGCCAGGCGATAGGCCACCACCATCGGCCGCTTGTACAGCATCGCCTCCAGGGTGGCGGTACCCGAGGCAATCAGCACCGCGTCGCACGCCGCCAGGGCCTTGTGCGACTGGCCATCGAGCAAGGTCAGCGGCAACTCGCGCCCTTCGAGCATCTGCTCGACCTGGGCGCGACGCGCGGCATTGGCGCACGGCAGCACGAAACGTGCGCCAGGCACCAGCTCGCGCAGGCGCTGGGCCGCGTCGAGGAACAGGGCGCCCAGGCGCCCCACTTCGCCACCGCGGCTGCCGGGCATCAGGGCAATCACCGGGCCATCACCCAGGCCCAGCTCTGCACGCGCCGCGCCACGGTCAGCTTCGAGGGGAATGGTATCCGCCAACGGGTGGCCGACGAAGCGCACCGGCACACCCTGCTCTTCATAGAAGCGCGCCTCGAACGGCAGCAGGGTGAGCATCAGGTCGCACCCCTCGCGGATCTTCAGCACACGCTTCTGCCGCCAGGCCCAGACCGACGGGCTGACGTAGTGCACCGTCTTGATCCCGGCCTGGCGCAGCTTGAGTTCGATATTCAGGGTGAAATCAGGGGCATCGATACCGATGAACACGTCGGGCTTTTCACCGATCAGTGTCTCGATCAGCAGCTTGCGCCGCTTGAGCAGCTCGCGCAGACGCCCGAGTACCTCGACCAGGCCCATGACGGCCAGGCGTTCCATCGGGAAGTAGGAGGTCATGCCTTCGGCTTCCATCAAGGGCCCGCCGACGCCGATGAACCGTACATCGGGATGGCGCGCCTTGATGGCACGCATCAAGCCGGAACCGAGGATGTCGCCGCTGGCCTCGCCCGCGACCAGCGCCACGCAAAGCTGGGCCATGTCAGCGCGTGATGCCGCGGGCGGAGTTGGTAATCGATTGACGGAACAGATCGACTTCCGGGAACTGGCTCACCAGCTCGTCCAGCTCCTTGAGCGCCTCTTCGACGGTCAGGCCCTGGCGATAGACAATCTTGTAGGCGCGACGCAGTGCATGCAGCACCTCGTCGCTGAAACCGCGACGGCGCAGGCCTTCAAAGTTCATGCTGCGCGCCTCGGCCGGGCTGCCGAACACCGTCACGTAGGCCGGCACGTCCTTGCCGATCGCGGTACCCATGCCGGAAAAGGCATGCGCGCCGATATGGCAGTACTGATGCACCAGCGTATAGCCAGACAGAATCGCCCAGTCGCCCACGTGCACGTGCCCGGCCAACGCAGTGTTGTTGACCAGGATGCAGTGGTTGCCGATGACGCTGTCATGGCCGATGTGGGCATAGGCCATGATCAGGTTGTGATCGCCCAGCGTCGTTTCCGAACGGTCCTGCACGGTGCCGCGATGGATGGTGACACCCTCGCGGATCACGTTGTGGTCACCGATTACCAGGCGCGTCGGCTCACCCTTGTACTTCAGGTCAGGGGTGTCTTCACCGATCGAGGAGAACTGGTAGATGCGGTTGTGCTTGCCGATACGGGTCGGCCCTTTGAGCACGACGTGCGGGCCAATGATGGTGCCCTCCCCGATTTCCACATCGGGGCCTACGATCGACCAGGGGCCAACCTCGACACCCGCGGCCAGCCTGGCCGAGGGATCGATGATCGCCCGTGGGTCAATCGAACTCATAGGGAGCGTTCCGCGCAGGTGATCTCGGCCGAGCAGACTGGCTTGCCGTCCACCAGGGCACGGCATTCGAATTTCCAGATCATGCTCTTGCGGCTGAGGAACTTGGCTTCCAGGACCAGCTGGTCACCCGGCAGTACCGGTTGGCGGAAACGCAGCTTGTCGGAGCCGACAAAGTAATAAAGCGTGCCGTCAGCCGGTTTGGCGTCGAGCATCTTGAATCCGAGAATTCCGGCCGCCTGGGCCATCGCCTCGATGATCAGCACGCCCGGCATGATCGGATGCGCCGGGAAGTGGCCATTGAAGAACGGCTCGTTGATGCTGACATTCTTGTAGGCACGAATGCTTTGGGCCTCGAAGTCCAGCTCCGTCACCCGGTCCACCAGCAGGAACGGGTAACGGTGAGGCAGGTATTCGCGAATCTCGTTGATGTCCATCATTTCGGGGGGAAGCCTGTATAAGAATAGGGAGCGCAGGTGCTGACCACACGCTCCTTTTGCAGATCCAAAGAGGAGCCAGCTAGCGACTGTAACGCTCGCTCAGTAAATGGTATCAGCCTTCTGATGTCGGCTGGCCACCTGAGGTCACGGTGTCGACACGCTTTTCCAGCTGCTGGAGACGCTTGGACATCTCGTCCAGCTGGCGAATGCGAGCGGCGCTCTTGCGCCATTCGGCCAAAGGTTGCATGGCCGTTCCGGAAGAATAGCCACCCGGTTCGGTAATCGAACGGGTCACCATGGTCATGCCGGAGACGAAAACATTGTCGCAGACGTCGATGTGACCGACCATCCCGACACCACCGGCAATCATGCAGTGCTTGCCGATACGGGTACTGCCGGAGATGCCGACGCAGGCCGCCATCGCCGTGTGGTCACCGACCTGCACGTTATGGGCGATCTGGATCTGGTTGTCGAGCTTGACGCCATCACCGATGCGCGTATCCGACAGGGCGCCACGATCCACCGCAGTGTTCACGCCAATCTCGACATCGTCGCCCAGGGTGACGCCGCCGATCTGCGCGATCTTGCGCCAGATACCCTTCTCGTTGGCAAAGCCGAAGCCCTCGCCACCGATCACCGCGCCGGACTGGATGACCACGCGCTTGCCAATGGTCACGTCGTGATACAGCGTGACACGGGGTGCCAGCCAGCCACCCTCGCCGATGACGCAACGGGCACCGATGAAGCAGTGCGCGCCGACCGTCACGTTGGCGTCGATCCGCGCACCGCTTTCGACCACCGCGAACGGGCCGATGCTGGCGCTGGCATCCACCTGGGCATCCTCGGCAACCACGGCGCTGGGATGGATTCCCGCCACAGCCTTGGGCTTCGGATCGAACAGATGCGAGATGCGCGCGTAAGCCAGGTACGGGTCGGCCACGATCAAGGCGTTGCCGGCGAAACCTTCGGCGTCCTCGGCCTTGAGCAGTACCGCGCTGGCCGTGGAATCGTCCAGGAACTTGCGGTACTGCTTGTTGGCCAGGAAACTCAGCTGCCCGGAAACGGCCTCCTGCAAGGTGGCCAACCCGGTGATTTCCAGCGCCTCGGGGCCTTTGAGCTCGGCGCCGAGGGCTTCGGCCAGCTGGCCGAGTGTCATGGTCACGGTCATATCAACGGGCTTGGTTCATGCGCTCGATGACCTGGCGGGTGATGTCGTACTGCGGCTTGACATCGATGACCGCGCCACGCTCGAGCACCAGGTCGAAGCCGCCCTTCTTGATCACTTCCTCAACGGCGCCATCCAGCTTGGGCTTGAGCTGCTTGAGCATGTCGCGATCGGCCACGGCCTTGGCTTCGTTGAGTTCCTTGGACTGGAACTGGAAGTCGCGGGCCTTTTGCTTGAACTCGAGCTCGAGGCGCTCGCGCTCTGGCTGAGGCATCTTGTCGCCGCCCTTGATCAGGCGATCCTGGATGCCCTTGGCGCTGCTTTCCAGGCCCTTGAGCTTGGTCAGTTGCGGACCGAACTTCTTCTCGGCGTCGACGGCGTATTTCTTGGCCGCGTCGGATTCCAGCAGGGCCATCTGATAGTTCAGCACGGCAACCTTCATTTCGGCGAAAGCCGGGGTGGCGACCAGCGCCGCGGCCACGAGGGCCAGTTGGGTCAACTTACGCACGATGCACTCCTGGATAATCCGTTGTCGTTATGCAAGGGCCGACCTCAGAAGGTCTGGCCCAGAGAGAATTGGAACACTTGCGTGTCGGCGTCGTCCGGCTTCTTGATCGGCATCGCCAGGCTGAAGCTCAACGGGCCCAGCGCGGTGATCCAGGTTACGCCCAGACCGACGGAACTGGCCATGTCCGAGAAACCGACCTTGGTGCAGTCCGGCTTGGAACCGCAGTTGGTGTCGAACACGTTACCCACGTCCCAGAACACGGAGGTGCGCAGCGAACGCTGATCCTTGACGAACGGCAGCGGGAACAGCAGCTCCACGCCACCCTGGACGAGGACGTTGCCACCGAACGGCAGCGGATCCTGGTCCGGGTCGGCGATGGTGCCCTGGTTGCCGGTCACGGCCGCGCCACGGCTCGGCGTACTGCGTGGGCCAAGGGTGCTGTCCTTGAAGCCGCGCACGGAGTTGAAGCCGCCCGCGTAGTAGTTCTCGTAGAACGGCAGACCATTGGTCGAGCCGTAGCCGTCACCGTAGCCCAGCTCGGTGTGCAGGCGCAGGGTGTAGTCGTTGTTGATTGGCTTGAACAGCTGGCCACGGTAGTCGAGCTTGTAGAACGACAGGTCGCTGCCCGGCACGGTGGTCTCGAGGGTCAGGCTCTGCGAGTGACCACGGGTGGCCAGCACGCCCTTGTTCAGGGTCGACTCGGACCAGCCGATCGAAGCCTTGAAGTTGAGGAAGTTGTCGCCTTCGTCCTGGATGAACTTGAAGATCTCATCGACGGTGTAGCGGCCAGTCTTCAACTTGTCCTGCTGCACGGTCAGGCCGTAGGTCAGGCGCGAGGTTTCGCTGATCGGGTAGCCGAGGCTGACACCGGCACCCAGGCTGTCCACCGCATAGCTGGCCACGTCGACGTCGAGGTCGTCGTAGTCGGTGCTGCGGTAGAAGGCGTTGTAACCCAGGCTCACACCATCGGGGGTGAAGTAGGGATCGACGTAGCCGAAGTTGTAGCGGGTCTGGTATTCGGAACGGGTCAGGCCGATGGAGACCTTGTTACCGGTACCCAGGAAGTTGTTCTGGCTGATCGAGCCACCGAGGATCAGGCCCGCGCTCTGGGCGAAACCAACGCTGGCGGTGATCGAGCCGGAGGCCTGCTCTTCGACGCTGTAGTTGACGTCGACCTGGTCGTCGGTGCCCGGCACCGGCGGCGTCTCGACGTTGACTTCCTTGAAGAAGCCCAGGCGCTCGAGGCGGGTCTTGGATTGGTCGATGAGGTAGGTCGAAGCCCAGCCGCCTTCCATCTGGCGCATTTCGCGGCGCAGCACTTCGTCTTCGGTCTTGGTATTGCCGCGATAGTTGATGCGGTTGACGTAGGCACGCTTGCCCGGATCGACGACGAACATGATGTCGACGGTGTGATCCTGGTCGTTCGGTTGCGGCACGCCGTTGACGTTGGCGAAGGTATAGCCTTCGTTACCCAGGCGACGGGTGATCAGGTCGGACGTGGTGGTCATCACCTTGCGCGAGAACACCTGGCCCGGCTGCACCAGCAGCAGCGACTTGACCTGGTCTTCCGGCACTTTCAGGTCACCGGACAGCTTGACGTCGCGAACGGTGTACTTCTCGCCTTCATTGATGTTGACGGTGATGTAGACGTGCTTCTTGTCCGGAGTGATCGACACCTGGGTGGAGGCGATGTCCATGTTGATGTAGCCGCGGTCCAGGTAGTAGGAACGCAGGCGCTCCAGGTCACCGGACAGTTTTTCGCGGGCGTACTTGTCGTCGTTCTTGAAGAACGACAGCCAGTTGGTGGTCTTGAGCTCGAACAGCTGGCCTAGGGTCTCGTCGTCGAAGACCGTGTTGCCCACCACGTTGATGTGCTGGATCGCGGCCACGGTGCCTTCGTTGATCTTGATCTTCAGGCCGACGCGGTTGCGCGGCTGCGGCACGACCTCGGCGTCGACTTCGGCGGAGTAGCGGCCCTGGGCCACGTACTGGCGCTGCAGCTCGTTACGCACGCCTTCGAGCGTCGCGCGCTGGAAGATCTCGCCTTCGGCCAAGCCCGACTGTTTCAGGCCCTTCATCAGGTCTTCAGTGCTGATCGCCTTGTTGCCTTCGATCTCGATGCTCGACACCGAAGGGCGCTCGACCACGTTGATGATCAGGACATTGCCGTCGCGGTTCAGCTGGATGTCCTGGAAGAAGCCGGTCTTGAACAGCGAGCGGGTGGACTCGACCAGACGGCGGTCGTCGACCTGGTCACCGACGTTCAGCGGCAACGCGCCGAACACGCTGCCGGCGGAAACCCGCTGCAGGCCGTTGACACGAATATCGGAGATGGTGAAGGACTCGGCGTGAACTTCAGCGATCATCAGTGCGGAGAGCACCGCAGTTAGCAGCAGACGTTTCATGAAGTCCTTTTATTCCAACTGGCAATAAACAACCCGCCGCGAGAAAGCGGCAGGTTTCGCGATTGAGCGAAGCTTTTATAGTCGACCCAGATCGTTGATCAGGGCGAGCAACATCACCCCGACGACCAAACTGATACCGATCTGGACCCCCCAACCTTGCACCCGATCCGAGAGCGGACGACCGCGCGCCCACTCGATCAGGTAGAACAGCAAATGCCCCCCATCCAGTACCGGGATGGGCAGCAGGTTCAGAACCCCCAGGCTTATGCTCAGGTAGGCCAGGAAATTCAGGAAATCCCCAACGCCCGACTGGGCTGAAGCGCCCGCCACTTTAGCAATGGTTATCGGTCCGCTCAAGTTTTTTACCGAGAGCTCTCCGAACAGCATTTTCTTCAGCGATTCGAGGGTCAGGACACTCATGTTCCAAGTGCGGGACAAGCCCTCGCCCACCGCCTCCAGCGGCCCGTAACTGACCTCGCGAAGCATCTTCGCCGGCCATTCGCTGGCCTTGACCCCGGCGCCGAGGTAGCCACCGGATGCCTGGCCTTCGCCCTTGCGCGCCAGGGTGACCGGTACTTCGAGGGTTGCGCCGTCGCGCTCGATGCGCAGGTTCACCGTACGCTCGGGGCGGGCACGGACCGCGTCGACCACCTGCTGCCAGTCGCCCAGCGCCACGCCGTCGAGCGCCAGCAGCTTGTCACCGGTCTTGAGCCCGGCGGCAGCGGCCGGCCCTTTCGGATCGATCTCAGCCAGCACCGGAACCATCGCTGGTCGCCACGGGCGCAGGCCCAGGGACTGGATCGGATCAGGCTCATCGGCGCCCTTGAGCCAATTGTTCAGGGTAATGTCGAGCTGGCGCTCGACCGTTGCACCTTCATCGAGCACACCCACGCGCAGCGTGCCGCTCTCGCCGAGGCGGCGCACCAACTGCAGGTTGACCGCCGACCAGCCATTGGTCGGTTTGCCATCGATGGAAACGATTTCCTGGCCGACGCCCAGACCGGCGCTGGCCGCCAGGCTGCCCGCCTCGACCGCGCCGATGACCGGGCGCACCTGCTGCGAGCCGAGCATGGCCAGCACCCAGAAGAACAGGATGGCGAGGAGGAAGTTGGCAACCGGGCCGGCCGCCACGATGGCGATGCGCTGGCGTACCGATTTACGGTTGAACGATTGCTCGATCAGCGCCGGCGGCACCTCGCCCTCGCGCTCGTCGAGCATCTTGACGTAGCCGCCCAGGGGAATCGCGGCGACGACGAACTCGGTGCCCTGGCGATCGTGCCAGCGCAGCAACGGCGTGCCGAAGCCCACCGAGAAGCGCAGGACCTTGACCCCGCAGCGCCGCGCCACCCAGAAGTGGCCGAACTCGTGGAAGGTGACCAGCACGCCGAGCGCAATCAGCGTGCCGACAATCATGTAGAGCGCAGTCATGTCCTATCTCCGGATGACATTCGGCGGAGCCGGCCGCAGGCTTCAGCGGCCGTGGCGTCGCAACCATTCCCGGGACAGCTCCCGGGCACGCTGGTCGGCGGCGAATACCGCGTCAAGCGTGGGCAATGCCACCACAGGCTCCTGGTCGAGCACTTGTTCGATCATACCCGCGATCTCCGGGAAGCGGATACGCCGCTGGAGAAACGCTTCGACAGCCACTTCGTTGGCGGCATTGAGCACCGCCGGCGCACTGTTGCCCGCCTCGGCAGCCTGACGCGCCAGGCGCAGGCATGGGAAGCGCTGTTCGTCGGGGGCCTGGAAATCCAGACGGGCGATGGCGAACAGGTCCAGCGGCGCCACGCCCGAATCGATGCGCTCCGGCCAGGCCAGGGCATTGGAGATCGGCGTGCGCATGTCGGGGTTGCCCAACTGGGCGAGCACCGAGCCATCGACATAGTCCACCAACGAGTGGATAACGCTCTGCGGGTGCACCACCACTTCGACCTGCGAAGGCTTGGCGTCGAACAGCCAGCAGGCCTCGATCAGCTCCAGGCCTTTGTTCAGCATGCTCGCCGAGTCGACCGAGATCTTGCGCCCCATGGACCAATTCGGGTGGGCGCAGGCCTGTTCCGGCGTGACATCCAGCAAGGCTTCAGCCGGGGTTTCGCGGAACGGGCCGCCGGAGGCCGTCAGCAGGATGCGCCGCACGCCGACAGCGCCCAGGCCCCGGGCGTAGTCGCCGGGCATGCACTGGAATATCGCGTTGTGCTCGCTGTCGATCGGCAGCAGCACCGCGCCGCTACGCTGCACCGCCTGCATGAACAGGGCCCCGGACATCACCAGGGCTTCCTTGTTGGCCAACAGTACCTTCTTGCCCGCCTCGACCGCGGCCAGGGTTGGACGCAGGCCGGCAGCACCGACGATGGCGGCCATCACGGTATCGACCTCCGATGCGGAGGCGACCTGGCACAGCCCGGCCTCACCTTCCAGCACCTCGGTGGCACATCCGCTCCTGGCCAGCCCCGCGCGCAGCCGCACGGCCGCCTCGGCACTCGGCACCACGGCGTACGCCGGGCGATGGCGCTCGCACAGGGCCAGCAGTTCGTCGATGCGCGAATAGCCGCTCAAGGCGAACACCTGGTAACGGTCAGGATGGCGAGCGATGACGTCCAACGTGCTCAAGCCAATGGAGCCGGTGGCCCCCAGCACGGTAATGCGTTGCACGCGACTCACATCACACCCCACTCAGCCGCCCACAACAATACGGCAAACATCGGAATCGCCGCGGTCAGGCTGTCGATGCGATCAAGCACGCCGCCATGGCCCGGCAGCAGGTTGCTGCTGTCCTTGATGCCTTCACGGCGCTTGAACATGCTTTCGGTCAGGTCGCCGACCACCGAAGACATCACCACCACCACGGCGCCCAGCAAGCCCAGCAGCACCTGGCCGACACTCCAGTCACGGGCAATGCCCACGCCCAGGGTGATCAGCAGGCTGACCGCGAGGCCGCCATACACGCCCTCCCAGCTCTTGCCCGGGCTGACCTGTGGCGCCAGCTTGCGCTTGCCGAAGGCACGACCGGAGAAATAGGCACCGATGTCGGCCGCCCAGACCAGCACCATGACCGCCAGGATCAGCCAGTTGCCCAGCGGCCAGTGCTTGAGCAGCACCAGACCCTGCCAGGCGGGCAGCAACACCAGCAGGCCGATCAGCAGGCGGCAGGCGGCACTGCTCCACAGCTCGCCGCTGCGCGGATAGGTCAGCACCAGCCACGTGGCCAGCGCCCACCAGATCACCGAAGCGCCCAGCACCCAGGGCGCGAGATCCGGCATCAGGTAGAGCAGCATCAGCCCGCCCGCGACCACGGCGGCATAGGCGATGCGCAACGGTTGCGCCACCAGGCCGGCCAGGCGCGCCCACTCCCAGGCACCGAGCGTCACCACGAAACCGATGAAGAGGGCGAAATCCCCACCATTGAGCAGGAAGAAACCACCCACCGCGATCGGCAGCAGGATCAGCGCGGTAATGATGCGTTGTTTAAGCATTAAGCACGGGCTCCGGCTTCGACCTGCTCGCTGGTCTTACCGAAGCGGCGCTGGCGCGAAGCGAAATCGGCCAGCGCATTGCGCATGGCCTCGTGTTTGAAGTCCGGCCAATAGAGGTCGGAGAAGTACAGCTCGGCGTAGGCCAGCTGCCACAAGAGGAAATTGCTGATGCGGTGCTCGCCACCGGTGCGGATGCACAGGTCAGGCAATGGCAGGTCACCCGTCACCAGACAGGTCTGCAGCAGATCCGGCGTGATGTCCTCCGGCCGCAGATGGCCGGCCTGCACTTCACGCGCCAGGCGCTGGGCAGCCTGGGCAATATCCCACTGGCCACCGTAGTTGGCGGCGATCTGCAGGATGAAGCGGTTGCTGCCGGCGGTCGCAGCCTCAGCCTCGCGCATAGCAGCCTGGAGTTCAGGGTGGAAGCGTGAGCGGTCGCCGATGATGCGCAGGCTGATGTTATTGTCGTTCAGGCGCTTGGCCTCTCGGCGCAGCGCCTTGAAGAACAGGTCCATGAGGGCACTGACTTCGTCCGCCGGTCGCTGCCAGTTCTCACTGGAGAACGCAAAAAGCGTGAGCACCTCGACCTTGGCCTCGGCGCACACTTCAATTACGGCGCGCACCGCATCGACACCCGCTTTATGCCCGGCAACGCCGGGCATGAAGCGCTTCTTCGCCCAGCGATTATTCCCATCCATGATGATCGCCACGTGACGCGGCACCACGGAGGGCACAGTCTGCTTGGTCTTTTCCATGAAGGCGTCCTGACCCTTAGATGGCCATCAGGTCCTTTTCTTTTGCTTCGGTGGCCTTGGCGATCTGCGCCTCGAAATCCTTGATCAGCTTGTCGATGTCGGCACTGGCACGACGCTCTTCGTCTTCACTGATTTCCTTGTCCTTGGACAGCTTCTTCAGGTCACCCATGGCGTCACGACGAATGTTGCGCACGGCAACGCGGGCATCTTCGGCTGCGGCACGTGCCTGCTTGGTGAAGCCCTTGCGGGTTTCTTCGGTCAGCGGGGGCATGTTGACCAGCAGCAACTCACCCAGGTTGGTCGGGTTGAGGTTCAAGCCGGCACTGCCGATGGCCTTGTCGATGGCGCCCAGCATGTTGCGCTCGAAAGGCACCACTTGCAGGGTCTGGTTGTCTTTCACGGTCACGTTGGCCACGCTGGTCAGCGGGGTGTCAGTGCCATAGTAAGGCACCATCACGCTACCCAGGACGCTCGGGTGCGCCTTGCCAGTGCGGATCTGGCCAAATGCGTGGATCAGCGACTCCAGGGACTTTTGCATGCGCGCCTGGGCGTCTTTCTTGATTTCGTTGATCATTTTTGAACTTCCTCGATCAGAGTTCCTTCCGCGCCGCCATGCACGATGTTCAGCAGGGCGCCGGGTTTGTTCATGTTGAAGACGCGCAACGGCATCTTGTGATCGCGGCACAGGCAGATTGCCGTCAGGTCCATTACACCCAGCTTGCGATCCAGCACTTCATCGTAGGACAGATGATCGAACTTCTCGGCATGCGGGTCCTTGAATGGATCTGCAGTGTATACACCATCGACCTTGGTTGCCTTCAATACCACGTCGGCATCGATTTCGATGGCGCGCAGGCAAGCGGCGGAGTCGGTGGTGAAGAACGGGTTGCCGGTACCGGCAGCGAAGATCACGACTTCTTTCGAGTTCAGGTGGCGCATGGCCTTGCGGCGATCATAGTGATCGGTGACGCCGACCATGGAGATGGCCGACATGACGATCGCGGTGATATTCGCCCGCTCCAGCGCATCGCGCATGGCCAGGCCATTCATCACGGTGGCCAGCATGCCCATGTGGTCGCCAGTGACCCGATCCATGCCGGCTGCGCTGAGCGCCGCGCCACGGAACAGGTTGCCACCACCAATCACCAGGCCGACCTGGACGCCGATGCCGACCAGCTGGCCGACTTCCAGCGCCATGCGATCCAGGACCTTGGGGTCGATCCCGAACTCTTCCGAGCCCATCAGGGCCTCGCCGCTAAGTTTGAGTAGAATGCGTTTATAGCGAGCCTGATGACCACTGCCCTGCTGAGCCATTGCGAATCTCTCCTGCGGCGTTTGTAAAAATCTGGCGGGCTGCTTCAGCCTGCGCGTAACTCTAGCGTGACGCAGCTACTGCGTCAGCGAGCAGCGGTCTGGTAAACCACTCCCGCTTTGACAAAGAGGCTGCGCGCGTGAGCGGGCAGCCTCTTTGGGGCGACAGACGAGTCCGTCTTACTGCTTGGCGGCAGCTACCTGTGCGGCAACTTCGGCAGCAAAGTCGTCAACCGGCTTCTCGATGCCTTCGCCAACCTTGAAGTAGGTGAAGGAAACGATTTCGGCACCGGCTTTCTTGGCCAGCGCGCCGACTTTGACTTCCGGGTCCATCACGAAGGCTTGCTCTTTCAGCGAGGCTTCGGCTTTGAACTTGGAGATACGACCGTTGATCATGTTTTCAACGATGTTTTCCGGCTTGCCGGCGATCTTGTCAGCGTTCAGCTGCAGGAAGACGTTCTTCTCGCGCTCGATGGCCTCGGCAGAGATTTCCGACGCATCCAGGAACTCTGGGTTCGAAGCGGCAACGTGCATGGCAATGTTCTTGGCCAGATCGACGTCACCGCCTTTCAGGACAACAACTGCACCGATCTTGTTACCGTGCAGGTAGGCACCGACAACGTCACCTTCAACGCGCACCAGGCGACGGATGTTGACGTTCTCACCGCACTTGGCGACCAGGGCTTCACGAGCAGCTTCACGCGAAGCGATCAGTGGAGCGGCGTCGGTCAGCTTCTCGGCGAAGGCCTGCTCGATGCTTTCGGCGACGAAGTTCTTGAAGTCGTCTTGCAGGGCCAGGAAGTCGGTCTGCGAGTTCACTTCCAGCAGGACGGCGGATTTACCGTCGGTCTTGACGGCGATGGCGCCTTCGGCGGCAACGTTGCCAGCCTTCTTGGCGGCCTTGATGGCGCCCGAGGCACGCATGTCGTCAATGGCTTTCTCGATGTCGCCGCCGGCCTTTTCCAGGGCCTTCTTGCAATCCATCATGCCTTCGCCGGTACGCTCGCGCAGTTCTTTGACCAGCGCTGCAGTAATTGCTGCCATTTCAAAATCCTCTTGGAAAGTTTTTCAACCATTCCACCCGTTCGTCACGGGCGTTAAATTCTGCAAATCCGCTGTTATTACCTCAGCCAGCCCATGATGCGGGGCCTTCGCTGACAGCAGGATTTCAAGGTGGCAAAAAGGGGGCAAAGCCCCCTTTTTGCGTGCCAAGTAGACGCTAAGCGTCAATTACTCGGCAGCAGGTGCAGCCGCTTCTTCAACATAGACTTCAGTGCCGCCGGCAACGTTGTTGCGGCCGCGGATGACGGCGTCGGCCATCGAAGTCATGTACAGCTCGATAGCGCGGATGGCGTCATCGTTACCTGGGATGATGTAGTCAACACCTTCAGGGCTGCTGTTGGTATCGACAACGCCGATAACCGGAATGCCCAGCTTGTTGGCTTCGGTGATGGCAATGCGCTCGTGGTCGACGTCGATCACGAACAGGGCATCAGGCAGGCCGCCCATGTCCTTGATACCACCCAGGCTGCGGTCCAGTTTCTCCAGATCGCGCGAACGCATCAGGGCTTCTTTCTTGGTCAGCTTGGTGAAAGTACCATCTTCGGCCTGGGTTTCCAGGTCACGCAGACGTTTGATCGAAGCGCGGATGGTCTTGTAGTTGGTCAGCATGCCGCCCAACCAACGGTGATCAACGTATGGCGAACCGCAACGAGCAGCTTGCTCGGCGACGATCTTGCCGGCGGAACGCTTGGTGCCGACGAACATGATCTTGTTCTTGCCCTGGGCCAGGCGCTCTACGAAGGACAGAGCCTCGTTGAACATCGGCAGGGTTTTTTCCAGGTTGATGATGTGGATCTTGTTGCGCGCGCCGAAAATGTACTTGCCCATTTTCGGGTTCCAGTAACGGGTCTGGTGGCCGAAGTGCACACCGGCCTTCAGCATATCGCGCATGTTGACTTGGGACATGATAGTTCCTTGATAAGTCGGGTTGGGCCTCCACGTATCCCAATGACCAACCCGTGTTTCCAGGGAAACCGGGCACCCAGGCCATCGTGTCGACACGTGTGTGGGTTTGAGCTGACGGAGGACATCCCCCGAAAGCGGCGCATTTTATACCACAGCCGGCGAGCGAACGGAACCCGGATAATGCTTCGTCCGTCAGCGGCTTTTGCAGCCCCCGCCTTTTGGGGCCAGAATGCCCTCAATAGACCACCGGATCTGCTGGACTATCCCGACAGATCGACGCCGCGCTCTGGTAGAATCCAGTCTTTCCCGTTTGTTCGCGCCGCCCGCGGCGCCGTAGAGAGCCTGTAATGACCGTCACCATCAAGACCGCAGAAGACATCGAGAAGATGCGCATCGCCGGCCGCCTGGCCGCCGAAGTGCTGGAAATGATCGAGCCACACGTCAAGCCCGGTATCACCACCGAGGAGCTCGACCGCCTCTGCCACGACTACATCGTCAACGAGCAGAAGGCCATCCCGGCGCCACTGAACTACAAAGGCTTCCCCAAGTCGATCTGCACCTCGATCAACCACGTGGTCTGCCATGGCATCCCCAATGACAAGGCACTCAAGGATGGCGACACCATCAACATCGATGTGACCGTGATCAAGGACGGCTACCACGGCGACACCAGCCGGATGTTCCATGTCGGCACCGTCGCGCCGTGGGCCGAACGCCTGTCCAAGGTCACCCAGGAGTGCCTGTACAAGGCCATCGAACTGGTCAAGCCCGGCTGCCGCCTGGGCGACATCGGCGAGGTGATCCAGAAGCACGCCGAAAAGAACGGTTTCTCGGTGGTCCGCGAGTTCTGCGGCCACGGCATCGGCAAGGTGTTCCACGAAGAGCCACAGATCGTCCACTACGGCCGCGCCGGCACCGGCATGGAGCTCAAGGAAGGCATGACCTTCACCATCGAGCCGATGATCAACCAGGGCAAGGCCGACACCAAGGTGCTGGGCGACGGCTGGACCGCCATCACCAAGGACCGCAAGCTCTCGGCCCAGTGGGAACACACCCTGGTGGTGACCGCCACCGGCTACGAGATCTTCACCCTGCGCAAGGACGACACCATCCCGCGCACCTCGGCCTGATACTGAACGACAGGAACGCGACTCGATGCCCCAGGTGGATCCCGAACTGTTCGACCGCGGCCAGTTCCAGGCGGAACTGGCCCTCAAGGCAAGCCCCATCGCCGCTTTCAAGAAGGCCATCCGCATGGCCAGCGAGGTGCTCGACAAGCGTTTTCGCGAAGGCCGCGAGATCCGTCGGCTGATCGAGGACCGCGCCTGGTTCGTCGACAACATCCTGCAACAGGCCTGGCACCAGTTCAGCTGGGGCACGCCAGACGGCATCGCCCTGGTGGCGGTTGGCGGCTACGGCCGTGGCGAGCTGCATCCGTATTCGGACATCGACCTGCTGATCCTGCTCGACGCCGCCGAGCACGAGCAGTACCGCGATGCCATCGAGCGCTTCCTCACCCTGCTCTGGGACATCGGCCTGGAGGTCGGCCAGAGCGTGCGCACCGTCGACGAGTGCGCCGAGCAGGCCCGGGCCGACCTCACGGTCATCACCAACCTGATGGAAAGCCGCACCATCGCCGGCCCCGAGCCCCTGCGCCAGCGCATGCTCGACGCCACCAGCACCGCGCACATGTGGCCCAGCAAGGAGTTCTTCCTGGCCAAACGTGCCGAACTCAAGGCCCGCCATCACAAGTACAACGATACCGAGTACAACCTCGAACCCAACGTGAAGGGCGGCCCGGGCGGCCTGCGCGACATCCAGACCGTGCTCTGGGTAGCCAGGCGCCAGTACGGCACGCTGAACCTGCACGCGCTGGCCGGTGAAGACTTCCTGCTGGAGAGCGAAAACGAGCTGCTGGCCTCGTCCCAGGCCTTCCTCTGGCGTGTGCGTTACGCCCTGCACATGCTGGCCGGGCGCGCCGAAGACCGCCTGCTGTTCGACCACCAGCGCAGCATCGCCGCGCTGCTGGGCTACACCGACGAGAACCCCAAGCGCGCCATCGAACAATTCATGCAGCAGTACTACCGGGTGGTGATGAGCATCAGCCAGCTGTGCGACCTGATCATCCAGCATTTCGAAGAGGTGATCCTGGCCGATGACAGCGGCGCCACGCAGCCGGTCAATGCGCGGTTCCGCCTGCACGATGGCTATATAGAAGCGGTTAACCCGAACGTTTTCCGGCGCACCCCGTTCGCCATGCTGGAAATCTTCGTACTGATGGCCCAGCACCCCGAAATCAAGGGCGTGCGCGCCGACACCGTGCGCTTGCTGCGCGAACATCGCCACCTGATCGACGACAAGTTCCGCCACGATATCCGCAACACCAGCCTGTTCATCGAGCTGTTCAAGTGCGAGATCGGCATCCATCGCAACCTGCGGAGAATGAACCGCTACGGCATCCTCGGCCGCTACCTGCCAGAGTTCGGCCTGATCGTCGGGCAGATGCAGCACGACCTGTTCCACATCTACACGGTCGATGCCCACACCCTCAACCTGATCAAGCACCTGCGCAAACTGCAATACACGCCCGTCTCGGAGAAATTCCCGCTGGCCAGCAAGCTCATGGGCCGCCTGCCCAAGCCCGAGCTGATTTACCTGGCAGGGCTTTACCATGACATAGGCAAGGGTCGCCAGGGTGACCACTCCGAACTGGGCGCCGTCGACGCGCAAGCGTTCTGCCAGCGCCACCAGTTGCCGGCCTGGGACAGCCGCCTGATTGTCTGGCTGGTGCTGAACCACCTGGTAATGTCCACCACCGCCCAGCGCAAGGACCTCTCCGACCCACAGGTGATCAACGATTTCGCGCTGCATGTCGGTGACGAGACGCGCCTGGATTACCTCTACGTGCTGACCGTGGCCGACATCAATGCCACCAACCCCAGCCTGTGGAACTCCTGGCGAGCGAGCCTGCTGCGCCAGCTCTATACCGAAACCAAGCGCGCCCTGCGCCGTGGCCTGGAAAACCCGCTGGACCGCGAAGAGCAGATCCGCCAGACGCAAAGCGCGGCGCTGGACATCCTGGTGCGCGAGGGCACCGACCCGGATGACGTCGAGCAGCTCTGGTCGCAACTGGGCGACGACTACTTTCTCAAGCACACTGCCGCCGATGTGGCCTGGCACAGTGATGCGATCCTCCAGCAACCGGCCGATGGCGGCCCGCTGGTGCTGATCAAGGAGACCACCCAGCGCGAATTCGAGGGCGGCACGCAGATCTTCATCTACGCCCCCGACCAGCACGATTTCTTCGCCGTGACCGTGGCCGCCATGGCCCAGCTCAACCTGAACATCCACGATGCCCGGATCATCACCTCGAGCAGCCAGTTCACCCTCGACACCTATATCGTGCTCGACAACGACGGCGGCTCGATCGGTGACAATCCACAGCGGGTCAGGCAGATCCGCGACGGCCTGACCGAGGCGCTGCGCAATCCCGAGGACTACCCGGCGATCATCCAGCGCCGGGTGCCACGCCAGCTCAAGCACTTCGATTTCCCGCCGCAGGTGACCATCCTCAACGACGCCCAGCGCCCGGTGACCATCCTCGAGATCACCGCGCCCGACCGCCCCGGCCTGCTGGCCAGGATCGGGCGGATCTTCCTCGAGTTCGACATCTCACTGCAAAACGCCAAGATCGCCACTCTCGGCGAGCGCGTGGAAGACGTGTTCTTCATCACCGACGCCGACAACCAGCCGCTGTCCGACCCGCAGCTGTGCAGCCGCCTGCAGGAAGCCATCGTCCAGCAGTTGCAGGCCGGCCAGGCCAGCGACGCCAGCCCTACCCGCATGACCTTTTGACGCTAACGAGACCTTGCGCCGATGAACCACGCCCTGACCCAGCTCCAGCCCTACCCGTTCGAGAAACTGCGCGCCCTGCTGGGCACCGTGAAACCGGCAGCCGACAAGCGCGCCATCGCCTTGTCGATCGGTGAGCCGAAACATGAATCGCCGGCGTTCGTCGCCAGGGCCATGGCCGACAACCTCGACAAGCTGGCGGTCTACCCCAGCACCATCGGCCTCCCGGCCCTGCGCCAGGCCATCGGCCAGTGGTGCGAACGGCGCTTCGGCGTGCCAACGGGCTGGCTGGACGCCGACCGTCATATCCTGCCGGTCAATGGCACCCGCGAAGCACTGTTCGCCTTCACCCAGGCCGTGGTCAACCGCGACGACGACGGCCTGGTGGTCAGTCCCAACCCGTTCTACCAAATCTACGAAGGCGCGGCCCTGCTGGCGGGCGCCACCCCGCACTACCTGCCATGCCTGGAAAGCAACGGTTTCAACCCCGACTTCGACGCCGTGCCGGACGAGACCTGGGAACGCTGCCAGGTCCTGTTCCTGTGCTCCCCGGGCAACCCCACCGGCGCCCTGGTGCCGATGGATACCCTGAAGAAGCTGATCGCCCTCGCCGACAAGCACGACTTCGTGATCGCCGCCGACGAGTGCTACAGCGAGCTGTACTTCGACGAGGACGCGCCGCCACCGGGCCTGCTGAGCGCATGCGCTGCGCTTGGTCGCAGTGACTTCAAGCGCTGCGTGGTGTTCCACAGCCTGTCCAAGCGCTCCAACCTGCCCGGCCTGCGTTCGGGCTTCGTGGCTGGCGACGCCGAGATCATCAAACCATTCCTGCTGTACCGGACCTACCACGGTTGCGCAATGCCGGTGCAAACCCAGCTGGCCAGCATCGCCGCCTGGCAGGACGAGGCCCACGTGCGCGAGAACCGCGACCAGTACCGCGCCAAGTACGACGCGGTGCTCGACATCCTGCAGCCGGTAATGGATGTACAGCGCCCGGATGGCAGCTTCTACCTGTGGGCCAAGGTACCGGGCAGCGACGCAGAATTCACCCGCGACTTGTTCGAGGCAGAGCATGTCACTGTGGTGCCGGGGTCGTACCTGTCCCGCGAGGTGAACGGCGTAAACCCAGGCGCCGGCCGCGTGCGCATGGCGCTGGTTGCTCCGCTGGCCGAGTGCATCGAAGCCGCAGAGCGTATTCGCGCATTCCTGAGCCGTTAATGTCATAACGCCCCTCTTCGGAGGGGCGTCGCCCCAGCAATATGCACAGCTCATGGCCTGCCCGCATCCCAGATACTTGCCACCCTCTCCAACCAGACGGTGACAACAAATGGTCGATTCCCTCCTTGCCTCATCCACCTATCGCCTGCGCAAGAAGCTGTACTCAGCCCATGCGCAGCACACACGCCGTAAGCGCTCGGTAGGCGTAACCTCGGTATTCTGGTCTGCCGGCCAGACACTCAGGATCTCGTTCCTGAACGGCACCTGCCCCTGGCACAAGCAGGCGATAGTCGCCACTGCGTGCCATTGGCTCAGGTACGCCAACCTGCATTTCAAGCTTGTCAACGATGGTGACAGCCAGGCCGAAATCCGCATTCGTACCGATGTCGCCGAAGACATCAACTACAGCGTCCTGGGCAACCAGTCGCTGAATGAGGCGGACGAGAGCATGGCCATTGGCGCCAAGCTGTCAGACCCGCGCTTCGAAGCAATCGTCCTGCATGAGTTCGGCCATGCGCTGGGCATGGATCACGAGCATCAGCATCCCCACGCCAACATTCCCTGGGACCTCGCGGCACTGCGTCCGCTGTTGAGAGAAATCCTCGCCAAGGAAGTGGACGACCAGGAGGCGCTCGACGATGCGATCGAGGACGAGCTCGCCACCCAGTTTCTTCCGGTGCCTGACGATGGCACCCGATTGCTGCTGCCCTACGACAGGCAGTCAATCATGCATTATCAGGTCAGGCAGACGCACACAGTCGGTAACTGGAAGGCAAGGCGAAACCAGGTAATCAGTGAAAAAGACAAACGCTTCATGCGCCTGGTCTATCCCCACCCCTGTCAGTTGCGCTGCTAACGAACCAGCCCCAGGTTCGCCTCACTCATGTCCAACTCGCCCAGCACCTGGCGCACCACTTCATCGCCCACCCGGTGCTGGCGATGCAACTCATATAGCTCCAAGCGCTGCGCCCGCAGCGCACGGAGCCTCAGGCGGCGCTCCAACTGGTCCATCTGCTCGGCCAGCGCACGGGCCTCGGCGGTGTCGTTGTAGCTGTCCAGTTCATCCCGGTATTCGGCCATCAGCCGCGCTTTCAGCTCGGTGGCCAGGGTGGCCTGGGCGGCGTCCTGGGGCGCATTGGCATCGATCACTTCCTCGGCTTCCAGGGCATGGATAGCCGCTTCGGCGGTGCGCCGCCAGGCCTCCTGCACCTCCTGGTGCAAGCGTTCGTCAGGGCTCTTGGTCACGCCACGCAGCAGGATCGGCAGGGCAATCACCGCGCTGACCAGCGACAGCAGGATCACCCCGGCGGCAATGAAGATCAGCAGGTCGCGCTCGGGGAAGGCTTTGCCCGCCCCCATCAGCAACGGCACCGACATCACGCCCGCCAGGGTCACCGCCCCGCGCACGCCGCCAAAGGTCAGCAGCCAGCAGGAGCGCGCGGTCGGCATCAGCACCAGCGCCGGCTTGCCGCGCCAGCGCCGCACCACGCCGATCGCCCGCCAGATGCTCTGCACCCAGACAAAACGCAGCAGCACCAGCGCGGCGAAGATCGCCACCACGTCCAGGCAGCGCCAGGCCAGGGTCGGCCACACCGTCGCCTCGTCGGTGACCACCGCCTTGATGATGTCCGGCAACTGCAGGCCGAGCAGCAGGAAGATCAGGCCGTTGAAAGCGAACTCCAGCAACGACCAGACACTGCGATTGAGCAGGCGGGTGCTGGTCTGACGCGGCAGCAGGTCGAGCCAGCTCTGCATCATGCCCGCGGCCACCGCCGAGAGGATGCCCGACACACCCAGGCGCTCAGCCAGCACGTAGGCGGCGAACGGCAGCAGCAGCATGAACACCACGTGGGTGGCCGGATCGTCCCAACCGCGGGTGATCATCCACATGCGCAGGCGCCCCACCAGCCAGCTCAGCGCCACGCCCACCGCCAGGCCGCCAAGGGCGACGAGCACGAAGGTCAGGCTGGCCTCGGTCAGCGAGAACACGCCGGTGATGGCGGCGGCCAGGGCGAACTTGAAGGTTACCAGGCCCGAGGCGTCGTTCATCAATGCCTCGCCCTGGAGCATGTGCATCAGGGGCGTGGGCAGGCGGTCCTGGGTGATGGCCGAGACCGCCACCGCATCGGTGGGCGACAGCACCGCCGCCAGGGCAAAGGCCACCGGCAGGGGAATGCTCGGCAGCAGCCAGTGGATGAAGTACCCGGCGCCGACCACGGTGAACAGCACCAGCCCCACGGCCAGAGCCACCACCGGCCCGCGGATACGCCACAGCTCGCGCTTGGGCATACGCCAGCCATCGGCGAACAGCAACGGCGGCAAGAACAGGAACAGAAACAGCTCCGGGTCCAGCGCCACATGCAGGCCCAGGGTTGGCCAGGCCAGCAAGGCACCCGCACCGATCTGCACCAGCGGCAGCGGCAGCGGCAACACGCGCCCCACCAGTTTCGACATGCTCACCAGCATCAGCAGGATAAGAACGGTATAGGCTGACTGCATCGGCAAGCTTCCTGTGTAATCGGAGAAACGACAGCAAGGCGAAACATCGCCATTGAAACAATATGTTAGCGAGGACCTTCTATTGTGGACCGCTGCACGTTAGTCGCAACCCACCGGCGAATATGTAACACAATGCTACTTGAGACGATGTGACATACATCCCCCCGTACCTTCGGGCCCGCAGCCGTGGCGCCAACCCCATCGATACCGCATAATCGCTCCCACCCAATCTTCAAGGAGTATCGGGGACGCCAGCCCCCAGCCGGCAGCCCCAGGCATTTCAATGGCTTACACTCTCTACGGCATCAAAGCCTGCGACACCATGAAAAAGGCCCGTACCTGGCTTGAAGAAAAGGCCATTGGCTACGACTTCCACGACTACAAGACCCAGGGCATCGACCGCGACAGCCTGAACCGCTGGTGCGACGAGCATGGCTGGGAAGTCGTGCTGAACCGCGCCGGGACCACCTTCCGCAAGCTCGACGACGCCAGCAAGGCCAACCTCGACCAGGCCAAGGCCGTCGAACTGATGGTCGCCCAACCGTCGATGATCAAGCGCCCGGTGCTCGACCTCGGCGAGCGCACGCTGGTCGGCTTCAAGCCCGACCTGTACGCGGCGGCGCTGGCCTGATCACGCATTACGCTCCATCCCTTTTCGCATGAGGTAATCGCATGTCTCAATCGCTGTTCAGCCTGGCCTTCGGTGTCGGCACCCAGAACCGCCAGGGCGCCTGGCTGGAAGTCTTCTACGCACAGCCTGTGCTCAATCCGTCCGCCGAACTGGTCGCGGCCATCGCGCCGGTTCTCGGTTATGAAGGTGGCAACCAGGCCATCGCCTTCAGCACCGCCCAGGCCGCCCAGCTGGCCGACGCGCTCAAGGGCGTCGACGCCGCCCAGGCCGCCCTGCTGACCCGCCTGGCCGAAAGCCACAAGCCGCTGGTCGCCACCCTGCTGGCCGAAGACGGCGCCCTGGCCTCCACCCCCGAGGCCTACCTCAAGCTGCACCTGCTGTCGCACCGCCTGGTCAAGCCGCACGGTGTGTCGCTGGCCGGCATCTTCCCGCTGCTGCCCAACGTCGCCTGGACCAACCAGGGCGCGGTCGACCTGGCCGAGCTGGCCGAGCGGCAACTGGAAGCGCGCCTGAAAGGTGAACTGCTGGAAGTATTCTCGGTGGACAAGTTCCCGAAGATGACCGACTACGTGGTGCCCGCCGGCGTGCGCATCGCCGACACCGCCCGTGTGCGCCTGGGCGCCTACATCGGCGAAGGCACCACCATCATGCACGAAGGCTTCGTCAACTTTAACGCCGGCACCGAAGGCCCGGGCATGATCGAAGGCCGCGTCTCCGCCGGCGTGTTCGTCGGCAAGGGCTCGGACCTGGGCGGAGGCTGCTCGACCATGGGCACCCTGTCCGGCGGTGGCAACATCGTCATCAAGGTCGGCGAAGGCTGCCTGATCGGCGCCAACGCCGGTATCGGCATCCCGCTGGGCGACCGCAACACCGTCGAAGCCGGCCTGTACATCACCGCCGGTACCAAGGTGAACCTGCTGGACGAGAACAACCAGCTGGTCAAGGTGGTCAAGGCACGCGATCTGGCCGGCCAGACCGACTTGCTGTTCCGCCGCAACTCGCTCAATGGCGCCGTGGAGTGCAAGACCCACAAGTCGGCCATCGAGCTGAACGAGGCATTGCACGCTCACAACTGAGGCTCTGCCTGGGTTTGAGGTGATAAGATCGGGTCTGCTCCTACGGGCAGACCCGATTTTTCATTCCAGGCCCCGCGAACATGTTCCAGCCCTCCCCCTGGCGTACCGACTTCCCGGCCATCGCCGCCCTGCAACGGCAGCACCAGACCTATCTGGACAGCGCCGCCACCGCGCAGAAACCCCAGGCCTTGCTTGATGCCCTGAGCCATTACTACGGGCATGGTGCAGCCAATGTGCACCGCGCCCAGCACCTGCCCGGCGCCTTGGCGACACAGGCCTTCGAGGGCACACGGGACAAGGTCGCCGCCTGGCTCAATGCAGCCGATGCGCGCCAGATCGTCTTCACCCACGGCGCTACCTCTGCATTGAACCTGCTGGCCTATGGCCTGGAACATCGCTTCGAGGCAGGCGACGAAATCGCCGTCAGCGGCCTGGAGCACCACGCCAACCTGCTGCCCTGGCAACAACTGGCGCACCGCCGCAACCTGCGACTGGTGGTCCTCCCGGTCACTGACCAGGGGCATGTCGACCTGGAGCAGGCCCTGCAACTGATCGGCCCGCGCACTCGCCTGCTGGCGATCAGCCAACTGTCCAACGTGCTGGGTACCTGGCAACCGCTGGCGCCTTTGCTGGCACATGCCCGCGCCCAGGGCGCGCTGAGCGTTGTCGATGGCGCCCAAGGCGTGGTTCATGGCCGGCACGACGTGCAGCAACTGGCGTGCGACTTCTATGTGTTCTCCAGTCACAAACTCTATGGTCCGGACGGAGTGGGCGTACTTTACGGCCGCCAGGATGCGCTGGCGTTGCTGCGTCACTGGCAGTACGGCGGAGAAATGGTGCAGATGGCGGACTACCAGAGCGCCAGTTTCCGCCCCGCGCCACTGGGTTTCGAAGCCGGCACCCCGCCGATTGCCGGGGTGATCGGCCTGGGCGCCACCCTGGACTACCTGGCCAGCCTCGACGTACATGCCGTGGCCGCCCATGAAAGCAGCCTGCACCAGTATCTGGTACGTGGCCTGGCCGATCGCGAGGGGGTTCGCCTGCTCGGCTCGCCCGAGGCGGCTTTGGCCAGTTTCGTCATCGATGGCGTGCACAACGCCGATATCGCCCACCTGCTGACCGAACAGGGTATCGCCGTGCGCGCCGGGCACCATTGCGCCATGCCACTGCTCAGGCACCTGGGGCTCGATGGCGCGATCCGCGTTTCGCTGGGGCTGTACTCAGACAGTGACGACCTGCAGCGCTTCTTCGCGGCGCTCGACAAAGGCCTGGAGCTGTTGCGATGAACCTTTCGCCAGAGGCCAGCCAAGCGCTGGAAGCTTTCGAACAGGCGCGTGGCTGGGAGCAGCGGGCGCGGTTGCTGATGCAGTGGGGCGACCGCCTGGAACCGCTGGGTGACAGCGACAAGACCGAAGCCAATCGGGTGCATGGCTGCGAGAGCCTGGTATGGCTGGTGGCTGTGCGGGACGACGGCCAGTGGCGGTTCAAGGCAGGCAGCGATGCGCGGATGCTGCGGGGGTTGCTGGCACTTCTTCTTGTGCGGGTACAAGGCTTGGCCAGCGATCAGTTGGAAGCGATCGACCTGAGCGCCTGGTTTACCCAATTGGGGCTGGAGCGGCAGTTGTCACCGTCGCGCAGCAATGGGCTGCATGCGGTGCTACTGAGGATGGCCGAACTCGCCACCCAGGCCTGAATCGCTGCCCCGCGATAGCCTAATCAGCCTTGACCCGCTCCGAAGGTCGCCGCGCCCCGGCCACCAGTTTTTCAACGGCCTTGCTCGCCGCCACCATGCCGAAGGTCGCGGTCACCATCATCACCGCGCCGAAACCACCGGCGCAGTCCAGGCGTACGCCTTCACCGACAAAGCTCTTCTGCAGGCACACACTGCCGTCGCCCTTGGGGTAGCGCAGCTGTTCGCTGGAGAACACGCATGGCACGCCATAGTTGCGGCTGGTGTTGCGCGAGAAGTTGTAGTCGCGGCGCAAGGTCGAGCGCACCCGTGAAGCCAGCGGGTCGTTGAAGGTCTTGTTGAGATCGCCGACCTGGATCTGGGTCGGGTCGATCTGCCCGCCGGCGCCACCGGTGGTGACGATGGCGATCTTGCGCCGGCGGCACCAGGCAATCAGCGCGGCCTTGGCCATCACGCTGTCGATGCAGTCGATCACGCAGTCCATCTGCTCGGTGATGTACTCGGCCATGGTCTCGCGGGTGACGAAGTCGGCCACCGCGTGCACCGTGCAAGCCGGGTTGATCGCCCGCAGACGCTCGGCCATCACCTCGACCTTGAGGCGGCCCACCTGCCCTTCGAGGGCGTGGGCCTGGCGGTTGGTGTTGCTCACGCAGACATCGTCGAGGTCGAACAGGCTGATCTCGCCCACGCCACTGCGCGCCAGGGCCTCGGCCGCCCATGAGCCGACCCCGCCGATGCCGACGATGGCCACATGGGCCTGGCGCAGGCGCTGCAAGCCGTCGTCGCCGTAGAGCCGGGCGACGCCGGCGAAGCGTGGATCTTCTGTGCTCATGTGGGGACCTCGAAAAAACCGGCGCGCATTATATGCCAAGGCATGCGCTCCGGGGGAGCACAGCGCGTGAACACGCCGCAACGGCGTGGCAGAGCGGCTCGGTGTTGGAACAAAACCTACCTAGCCTGCTTTAATGTCCTATCAAGCAAATATATCTGGACGACAAGCGAGCGGCCTCAGAACTACATTCCTTGTCGATAATCCAACAGATTACCTTCTCCGGCACTTGTAGGACCCACGGCCTGCGACAGCGACCCTCGCTCCCCTCTTCGGAACCTCGAACACCTATGTCATCACGTAAATTCGGTCTCAACCTGGTGGTGGTCCTGGCGATCGCCGCGCTGTTCACCGGGTTCTGGGCCTTGATCAACCGCCCGGTTTCCGCCCCCGCCTGGCCGGAACAGATCTCCGGTTTTTCCTATTCGCCCTTCCGCCTGGGGCAGAGCCCGCAGAAAGGCCAGTACCCCAGCGAGGACGAGATCCGCCAGGACCTCGAGCAACTGAACAAGCTGACCGACAACGTGCGCATCTACACCGTTGAAGGCACCCAGGCCGAGGTACCGCGCCTGGCCGAAGAGCTCGGCCTGCGCGTGACCTTGGGCATCTGGATCAGCAACGACCAGGAGCGCAACGAGCGCGAGATCGAAAAGGCCATCGGCCTGGCCAATACCTCGCGCAGCGTGGTGCGGGTGGTGGTCGGCAACGAAGCGTTGTTTCGCGAGGAAGTCACCGCCGAACAGTTGATCGGTTACCTCGACCGGGTGCGCGCCGCGGTGAAGGTGCCGGTGACCACCAGCGAGCAGTGGCACATCTGGAAGGAACACCCGGAGCTGGCGAAACACGTCGACCTGATCGCCGCGCACATCCTGCCCTATTGGGAATTCGTGCCCATGAAGGACTCGGTGCAGTTCGTCCTCGACCGTGCCCGCGAGCTGCGCAAGCAGTTCCCACGCAAGCCTCTGCTGCTCTCGGAGGTTGGCTGGCCCAGCAATGGCCGTATGCGCGGCGGCGCCGACGCCACCCAGGCCGACCAGGCCATCTACCTGCGTACCCTGGTCAACACCCTCAACCGCCGTGGCTACAACTACTTCGTCATCGAGGCCTACGACCAGCCGTGGAAGGCCAGCGACGAAGGTTCGGTTGGCGCCTACTGGGGCGTGTACAACGCCGAGCGCCAGCAGAAGTTCAACTTCGAGGGGCCGATCGTGGCGATCCCGCAATGGCGCGCCTTGGCCGTGGCCTCGGTGGTGCTGGCGATGATCGCCCTGGCCGTCCTGCTGATCGACGGCTCGGCCCTGCGCCAGCGCGGGCGTACCTTCCTCACCTTCATCACCTTCCTGTGCGGGTCGGTGCTGGTATGGATCGCCTACGACTACAGCCAGCAGTACAGCACCTGGTTCAGCCTCACCGTGGGCGTGCTGCTGGCGCTCGGTGCCCTCGGCGTTTTCATCGTGCTGCTGACCGAGGCCCACGAACTGGCCGAGGCGGTGTGGATCCACAAACGCCGACGCGAATTCCTGCCCGTACAGGGCGACAGCGCCTATCGCCCCAAAGTCTCAGTGCATGTGCCGTGCTACAACGAGCCGCCGGAGATGGTCAAGCAGACCCTAGACGCCCTCGCCGCGCTGGACTACCCGGATTACGAAGTGCTGGTGATCGACAACAACACCAAGGACCCGGCCGTGTGGGAGCCGCTCAAGGCCCACTGCGAGAAGCTCGGCACGCGCTTCAAGTTCTTCCACGTCGCGCCCCTGGCCGGCTTCAAGGGCGGGGCGCTGAACTACCTGATCCCGCACACCGCCAAGGACGCCGAGGTGATCGCGGTGATCGACTCGGACTACTGCGTCGACCGTAATTGGCTAAAACACATGGTGCCGCACTTCTCCGACCCGAAGATCGCCGTGGTGCAGTCGCCGCAGGACTACCGCGACCAGCACGAGAGCGCCTTCAAGAAGCTGTGCTACAGCGAGTACAAGGGCTTCTTCCATATCGGCATGGTCACCCGCAACGACCGTGACGCGATCATCCAGCACGGCACCATGACCATGACCAGGCGCAGCGTGCTCGAGGAACTCGGCTGGGCCGAATGGTGCATCTGCGAAGACGCCGAACTGGGCTTGCGAGTGTTCGAAAAAGGCCTGTCGGCGGCCTACGCCCACAACAGCTACGGCAAGGGCCTGATGCCCGACACCTTCATCGACTTCAAGAAGCAGCGCTTCCGCTGGGCCTACGGCGCCATCCAGATCATCAAGCACCACGCCGGCGCCCTGCTGCGCGGCAAGGGCAGCGAGCTGACCCGCGGCCAGCGCTACCACTTCCTGGCCGGCTGGCTGCCATGGATCGCCGATGGCATGAACATCTTCTTCACCGTCGGCGCGCTGCTGTGGTCGGCGGCGATGATCATCGTGCCGCACCGGGTCGACCCGCCGCTGATGATGTTCGCCATCCCGCCGCTGGCGCTGTTCTTCTTCAAGGTCGGCAAGATCCTGTTCCTCTATCGCCGCGCGGTGGGTGTCGACCTGAAGGACGCCTTCGCCGCCGCCCTGGCAGGGCTGGCGCTGTCGCATACCATCGCCAAGGCGGTGCTGTACGGTTTCTTCACCAGCAGCATGCCGTTCTTCCGCACGCCAAAGAATGCCGATAGCCATGGGCTGCTGGTGGCGATTGCCGAGGCCCGCGAAGAGCTGTTCATCATGCTGATGCTGTGGGGCGCGGCGCTAGGGATCTATCTGGTTCAGGGGCTGCCGAGTTCGGACATGCGCTTCTGGGTGGCGATGCTGCTGGTGCAGTCGTTGCCGTACCTGGCGGCGTTGGTGATGGCGCTGCTGTCGTCGCTGCCCAAGCCGGCGGACAAGGTCAGCGAAGCACAAGTCGTTTGATGCAGCGTGGGAGCGGCGGTACGCCGCTCCCGCCAAGCACATCGTGTCCGCAAACATCATTTGATATAAGATAACGCCCAGTTTCCTGCCCTGCCTTGCCCCCGGAGTCTTGCAATGACGGCCCCTGCCGAGCTTTCGCCTACCCTGCAACTGGCCTGCGACCTGATCCGCCGCCCGTCGGTCACCCCGGTCGATGCCGACTGCCAGACCCAGATGATGAACCGCCTGGGCGCCGTCGGCTTCCAGCTCGAGCCGATGCGCATCGAAGACGTAGACAACTTCTGGGCCAGCCATGGCACCCAGGAAGGCCCGGTGCTGTGCTTCGCCGGCCACACCGACGTGGTGCCCACCGGCCCGGTGCAGCAGTGGCAGCATGAGCCGTTCGAAGCGCTGATCGATGCCGACGGCATGCTCTGCGGCCGTGGCGCCGCCGACATGAAGGGCAGCCTGGCGTCGATGGTGGTGGCCAGCGAACGCTTCGTGCACGACTACCCGAACCACCGCGGCAAGGTCGCGTTCCTGATCACCAGCGACGAGGAAGGCCCGGCCCACCATGGCACCAAGGCCGTGGTCGAGCGTCTGAAGGCGCGCAACGAGCGCCTGGACTGGTGCATCGTCGGCGAGCCGTCCAGCACCACCCTGCTCGGTGACGTGGTCAAGAATGGCCGTCGCGGCTCGCTCGGCGCCAAGCTGACCGTGCGCGGCAAGCAGGGCCACGTGGCCTACCCGCACCTGGCGCGCAACCCTATCCACCTGGCCGCGCCGGCCCTGGCGGAACTTGCCGCCGAGCACTGGGACGAAGGCAATGCGTTCTTCCCGCCGACCAGCTTCCAGATCTCCAACCTCAACTCCGGCACTGGCGCCACCAACGTGGTACCGGGCGAGCTGACCGCGCTGTTCAACTTCCGTTTCTCCACCGAATCGACGGTCGAGGGCCTGCAGCAACGCGTCGCGGCGATCCTCGACAAGCACCAGCTGGAATGGAGCATCGATTGGGCGCTGTCGGGCCTGCCGTTCCTCACCGAGCCGGGCGAACTGCTCGATGCGGTGTCGTCGAGCATCAAGGCCGTCACTGGCCGCGAGACCCGACCATCGACCAGTGGCGGTACCTCCGATGGCCGTTTCATCGCCACCATGGGTACCCAGGTGGTCGAGCTCGGCCCGGTCAACGCCACCATCCACCAGGTGGACGAGCGTATCCTGGCCAGCGACCTCGACCTGCTGACCGAGATCTACTATCAGACCCTGGTACGGTTGCTCGCCTGATGCTCGCCTGCCCTCTCTGCCAGGCGCCCCTGGCGCAGCTCGACAACGGCGTGGCCTGCCCCGCCGGCCACCGCTTCGACCGCGCCCGCCAGGGCTACCTGAACCTGCTGCCGGTACAACACAAGAACAGCCGCGACCCGGGTGACAACCAGGCCATGGTCGAAGCCCGTCGTGACTTCCTCGACGCCGGGCACTACGCCCCGGTGGCGAGTCGCCTGGCGCAACTGGCTGCCGAGCGCCAGCCGCAGGCCTGGCTGGACATCGGCTGCGGCGAAGGCTACTACACCGCGAAGATTGCCCAGGCGCTGCCTGCGGCCGACGGCTACGCCCTGGACATCTCCCGCGAAGCGGTGAAGCGCGCGTGCCGCCGAGCCCCTGAAGTGACCTGGATGGTGGCCAGCATGGCCCGCGTTCCCATGGCCGATGCCAGCTGTGGCTTCATCGCCAGCGTGTTCAGCCCGCTCGACTGGCAGGAGGCCAGGCGCCTGCTCGCCCCGGGCGGCGGGCTGATGCGGGTCGGCCCGACCAGCGGTCACCTGATGGAGCTGCGCGAGGTGCTCTACGATGAAGTGCGTCCCTACGCCGACGACAAGCACCTTGCCCTGGTCCCTGAAGGCATGACCCACGCCCACAGCGAGGTCCTCGAGTTCCGCCTGAGCCTGGTCGAGGCCAAGGCCCGCGCCGATCTGCTGGCGATGACCCCGCACGGCTGGCGGGCCAGCGCCGAGAAGCGCGCACAAGTGATCGACCAACCCGAACCTTTCGTGGTCACCGTTTCCATGCGTTATGACTATTTCGTGCGCCAAGACTGAGCACACTGGAGCCACCCATGCGTCAACCCGATATCGAGATCTACCTCAAGGACGCCGAGGTCGATCACAAGCAGATCGCCGACTGGCTGACCCAGGCCCTGGGCCCGTGCAGCGAATGGAAGCAGAAAGGCCAGACCTTCAAGTGCACAGCCGGTAACATCCCGGTTACCTGGTTGCCAAAGGCTGTGGGGAAATGGAACAGCCTGTACCTGGAAAGTGACCAGACCCCCTGGGTCGACGACATCGCCTGCGCGCGTGCGGCATTCGCCGCGCTGAACGTCGAAGTGCGTTGCGCGCCAGGTAGCTGGGCGGAAGAAGACGGGGAAGAAGATGCCGATCGCTGGATCCGCATCAGCGCCGACGGTGAAGAGGAAATCACCTGGCGTACCAGCTGAGGCCGTTCGCATCAGGCTGCAAGTTCCACGGACAACTTGCAGCTTGAGCGTGCAGCCGGAAGACTCAGAGCCCGACTACATCCTCTGCCTGCAGGCCTTTCTGGCCCTGCACGAGTGCGTACTCCACCTGCTGTCCCTCGACCAGGGTGCGATGCCCCTCACCGCGGATAGCCCGATAGTGGACGAACACGTCCGCACCACCTTCGCGCTGAATGAAGCCATAACCCTTGGCATCGTTGAACCACTTAACATTCCCAGTCTCACGAGACGACATCTGAACTACTCCGGATTTTTATTTTGAAGATCGCCTTGCTGGCATGGGCTCACCGCCCGTGCCGACGCAGCTTGCGCGAATATCCTGCAAGCGGCAGGCCGAGTATATGACAGGGAACAAAAAAAATTCATGACAGGGTCATTTTTGGCGGAATTTTGCTGAACTTACGCAGATACGGCAGACTAACGTGCTGAAAAGACACTGCAACTTCCACCCAGGGCCCACCCCATGACCCGTTCTCCCCTGCGCCGCCTCATCTTCGGCGCCCTGCGTCGCGTTCTCTACCTGTGGGTGCGCTCCGAAACCATCAACCAGTCCTCGCTGACACTCAAGCTCGACCGCAGCCGACCGGTGTTCTACGCCCTCTCCTCGCCTTCGCTGACCGACCTGGCCGTGGTTGACCACGAATGCACCAAGGCAGGGCTGCCACGCCCGGTGCTGCCGGTGGCCGTCGGCCCCTTGCAGGAGCCCGCGGCGTTCTTCTACCTGACCCCCGACCCCGACTGGCTCGGCCGCCAGGACAAGCGTGGCGCGCCGCCCACCCTCGAACGCCTGGTCGCGGCGATCAGCCAGCACGCCGAGGAAGACGCGCAGATCATTCCGGTCAGCGTGTTCTGGGGCCAGACCCCGGCCAGCGAGTCGAGCCCGTGGAAACTGCTGTTCGCCGACAGCTGGGCGGTCACCGGCCGCCTGCGCCGGCTGCTCAGCGTGCTGATCCTCGGGCGCAAGACCCGGGTGCAGTTCTCCGCGCCAATCCACCTGCGCGAGCTGGTGCAGCACAACAAGGGCCACGAGCGCACCGTGCGCATGGCCCAACGCATGATGCGCGTGCATTTTCGCAACCTGAAGACCGCGGTCATCGGGCCAGACATCTCGCACCGGCGCAACCTGGTCAAAGGGCTGGTGCACGACCCGTTGGTGCGCCAGGCGATCAGCGACGAGGCCGACCGCGAGAAAATCCCCTACGCCAAGGCCGAGGCCAAGGCGCTGCACTATGGCAACGAGATCGCCTCGGACTATACCTACACCGCGATCCGCTTCCTTGAAGTGGTGCTGAGCTGGTTCTGGAACAAGATCTACGACGGCATCAAGGTCAACCACATCGAGCAGGTGCAGGGTATCGCCCCCGGCCACGAAGTGATCTACGTGCCCTGCCACCGCAGCCACATCGACTACCTGCTGCTGTCCTACCTGCTGTTCCGCAACGGCCTGACGCCGCCGCACATCGCCGCCGGCATCAACCTCAACATGCCGGTGATCGGCGGCCTGCTGCGCCGCGGCGGGGCGTTCTTCATGCGCCGCACGTTCAAGGGCAACCCGCTGTACACCGCCGTGTTCAACGAATACCTGCACACCCTGTTCACCAAGGGCTTCCCGGTGGAGTACTTCGTCGAAGGCGGGCGTTCGCGCACCGGGCGCATGCTGCAGCCGCGCACCGGCATGCTGGCAATCACCCTGCGCAGCTTCCTGCGCTCCTCGCGCACGCCGATCGTCTTCGTGCCGGTGTACATCGGCTACGAGCGGGTGCTCGAAGGCCGCACCTACCTGGGCGAGCTGCGCGGCGCCAGCAAGAAGAAGGAATCGATCTTCGACATCTTCAAGGTCATCGGCGCGCTCAAGCAGCGCTTCGGCCAGGTGTACGTCAACTTCGGCGAGCCGATCCGCCTGAACAGCTTCCTCGACCAGCAGCAACCCGGCTGGCGCGAACAGGCGCTGGGCCCGCAGTTCCGCCCGGACTGGCTCAACGAAACCACCACCCGCCTGGGCGAAACGGTTGCCCGCCACCTCAACGAGGCTGCGGCAATCAACCCGGTCAACCTGGTGGCGCTGGCCCTGTTGTCGACCAGCCGCCTGGCCCTGGACGAACGAGCCCTGACCCGCGTGCTCGACCTGTACCTGGCCCTGCTGCGCCAGGTGCCCTACTCGCCGCACACCACCCTGCCCGAGGGTGACGGCAAGGCACTTATCGAGCACGTACTGGGCATGGACCTGCTGGCCGAGCAGAAGGATGCGCTGGGTCGCATCCTCTACCTGGACGAAGCCAACGCGGTACTGATGACCTACTACCGCAACAACGTACTGCACATCTTCGCCCTGCCGGGGCTGCTGGCGAGCTTCTTCCTCAGCAGCTCGCGCATGAGCCGCGAACTGCTGGGCCAGTACGTGCGAGCGCTGTATCCGTACCTGCAGGCCGAACTGTTCCTGCGCTGGACGCCCGAGCAACTGGACGAGGTGATCGACCAGTGGCTGGCGGCGCTGGTCGAACAGGGGCTGCTGCGCAAGGAGCAAGACATCTACATGCGCCCCGCGCCCAGCTCGCGGCAGTTCGTGCTGCTGACGCTGCTGGCGCGCACCATCACCCAGACCCTGCAGCGCTTCTACATGGCCACTTCGCTGCTGCTCAACAGCGGCCAGCACACGCTGAGCGCCGAGGAACTGGAGGAGCTGTGCGTGATGATGGCCCAGCGCCTGTCGATCCTGCATGGCTTGAATGCGCCCGAGTTCTTCGACAAGACTCTGTTCCGCCACTTCATCCAGACGCTGGTACGCGAAGGGGTCTTGCGACCCGACAGCACCGGCAAGCTGGGCTACCACGACAAGCTCGCCGAACTGGCCGAAGGCGTGGCCAAGCGCGTGCTGTCAGCGGAGCTGCGCCTGTCGATCCGCCAGGTGGCCTTGCACCGCGATGAAACACCGGAACCTGCCGCGCTTGCCTGACTGGCCCGATCACGGCCTGAACGATACGCTGAACCTGTTCCATTCTGCCCATAAGGAAAGCCCCATGATCCGCTCCTCCCTGCGCTTCACCACCCTGTGCGCCGGCCTGCTGTTGTCGGCCAGCGCCCTGGCCCTGTCGCTTGGCGACCTGTCCCAGAGCGACGCCTCCGGCGGCCTGAAGGACGCCCTCACCCAAGGCGCGCAGATCGCCGTCAAGCAACTGAGCACCCCCGGTGGTTTCAGCAACAACCCGGACGTGCGCATCGAGCTGCCAGGCAACCTCGGCAAAGCGGCCAAGGCCATGAAGATGTTCGGCAAAGGCGACCAGGTCGATGCCCTGGAAACCAGCATGAACAAGGCCGCCGAGGCTGCCGTGCCGCAAGCCCAGGCGATCCTGGTGGACGCGGTGAAGAAGATGACCGTGACCGATGCCAAGGGCATCCTCAGCGGTGGCCAGGATTCGGCCACCCAGTACCTGAACAAGAGCAGCCGTGAGCAGATCCGCGCCAAGTTCCTGCCGATCGTCAAGCAGGCCACCGACAAGGTCGGCCTGGCCCAGCAGTACAACAGCTTTGCCGGGCAGGCCAAGGGCCTTGGCCTGATCAAGGATGACGCCAATATCGAGAACTATGTGACCGAGAAGGCGCTGGACGGCTTGTTCGAGATGATCGGCAAGCAGGAAGAAAGCATTCGCCAGAACCCGGCCGGTGCGGCCACCAGCCTGGCCAAGAAGGTGTTCGGCGCGCTGTGATGTCGAGCTGAAAACCAGTGGGGCTGCTGTGCAGCCCTATCGCTGGCAAGCCAGCTCCCACAGGTACTGCGCAACTCGTGTGGGAGCCGGCTTGCCGGCGATAGGAGGGCAAAGCCCTCCCGCTCGTTCCTCAGTTTTTCTTGACCCTGAACCACGCCGCATAGAGCGCCGGCAGGAACAGCAGGGTCAGCACCGTGGCGACGATCAACCCACCCATGATCGCCACCGCCATCGGTCCGTAGAACACACTCCTCGACAACGGAATCATCGCCAGCACCGCCGCCAGCGCGGTCAGCACGATCGGCCGGAAGCGCCGCACCGTGGCCTCGATGATCGCCTGCCAACGCTCCATCCCTGCGGCGATATCCTGTTCGATCTGGTCCACCAGGATCACCGAATTGCGCATGATCATGCCCGCCAGGGCGATGGTCCCGAGCATGGCGACGAAACCGAACGGCTGGCGGAACACCAGCAGGAACAGAGTCACGCCAATCAGCCCCAGGGGCGCGGTGAGGAACACCATGAACATCCGCGAGAAACTGCGCAGCTGGATCATCAGCAGGCTCAGCACTACCACGATGAACAGCGGCATGCCGGCGTTCACCGAACGCTGGCCACGCTCGGAGTCTTCCACCGTGCCGCCCACCTCGAGCAAGTAGCCATCAGGCAGCTCGTCCTTGATCTGCGCCAGCGTCGGCTGGATCTGCTTGATCAAGGTCGCCGGCTGTTCCTTGTCGTAGATATCGGCGCGCACGGTGACCGTGGGCAGGCGGTTGCGGTGCCAGATGATGCCTTCCTCGAAGCCGTACTCAAGGGTCGCCACCTGCGACAGGGCCACGCTCTGGCCGTTGTCGGTGGGCACCGCCAGGCTGCCCAGGTTGCCCAGCTCACGGCGCTCCTCTGGCGTACCGCGCAGGAGAATCTCGATCAGCTCGTTGTCTTCGCGGTACTGGCTGACGTTGCTGCCGGTCAGTGAACTCTGCAGGAAGCTCGACAGGTGCGCGGTGCTCACGCCCAGCGCCCGGGCACGGTCCTGGTCGATATCCAGGTACACCGCCTTGCTCGGTTCTTCCCAGTCCAGGTGCACGTTGACCACATGCGGGTTCTCGCGCACCTTGGCCGCCACCTCGCGGGCCAGGGCGCGGACCTTCTCGATGTGCTCGCCGGTGACCCGGAACTGCACCGGATAGCCTACGGGCGGGCCGTTTTCCAGGCGCGTCACCCGCGAGCGCAGGTCGGGGAACTGCTGGTCCAGGGTGCCGATCAACCAGCTGCGCAGGCGTTCACGGTCCTCCAGCGACTTGGCCAGCACCACGAACTGGGCAAAGCTCGCCGCCGGCAGTTGCTGGTCCAGCGGCAGGTAGAAACGCGGTGAACCAGTGCCGACATAGGCGACGTAGTTGGCGATACCGTCCTGCTGCTTGAGCAGCGCCTCCAATTGCTTGACCCGCTCGGCGGTGTTGTTCAGCGAAGCGCCTTCGGTCAGCTTCAGATCGACCATCAGCTCCGGCCGCCCGGAAGCCGGGAAGAACTGCTGAGGCACGAAGCGGAACAACAGGATGCTGCCGACGAACGCGGCGATGGTCAGCACGATCACTGTCTTGCGTCGCCGCACGCACCACTCGACCACGCGCCGGACTCGTTGGTAGAACGGTGTTGCATAGGGGTCGGGGGCGTGCCCGTCGGCGCCGTGGCGAGCGGCGTGAAGCTTGGCCAGGTCCGGCAGCAGGCGCTCGCCCAGGTAGGGCACGAACACCACCGCCGCCACCCAGGACGTGAGCAAGGCAATGGTCACCACCTGGAAGATCGAACGGGTGTATTCCCCAGTACTCGAAGCCGCCGTGGCGATCGGCAGGAAGCCCGCTGCGGTGATCAGGGTACCGGTGAGCATCGGGAACGCCGTACTGGTCCAGGCGTAGCTCGCGGCCTTGAGCCGGTCATAGCCCTGCTCCATCTTGATCGCCATCATCTCCACTGCGATGATCGCGTCGTCGACCAGCAGGCCCAGGGCCAGCACCAGCGCCCCCAGCGAGATCTTGTGCAGGCCGATGCCGAAGTAGTGCATGGCGGCGAAGGTCATGGCCAGCACCAGCGGGATCGCCAGCGCCACCACCAGGCCGGTGCGCAGGCCCAGCGAGAAAAAACTCACCAGCAGGACGATGGCCAGGGCCTCGACCAGCACCTGCACGAACTCACCGACCCCGGCCTTCACCGCCGCCGGCTGGTCGGACACCTTGCGCAGTTCCATGCCTGCCGGCAGGCTCTGCGCCAGGCGGGCGAACTCGCCCTCCAGAGCCTTGCCAAGCACCAGGATGTCGCCGCCGTCCTTCATCGACACCGCCAGCCCGATGGCGTCCTCGCCCATGAAGCGCATGCGCGGCGCGGGTGGGTCGTTAAAACCGCGCTGCACCTCGGCGACGTCACCGATGCGGAAGGTGCGATCACCAATGCGGATAGGAAACTGGCGAATCTGCTCGACGCTGTCGAAGCGCCCGCTGACCCTCAGTTGCAGGCGCTCGCTCGAGGTTTCGAAGAAACCCGCGGTACTCACCGCGTTCTGTTCGCGCAGCGCCTGCTGCACGGCGGCGAGCGGCACCCCGAGAGTGGCCAGCTTGACGTTGGACAGTTCGATCCAGATCTTCTCGTCCTGCAGGCCGATGAGCTCCACCTTGCCCACGTCCTTGACCCGCTGCAGCTGGATCTGGATACGGTCGGCGTAGTCCTTGAGCACCGCGTAGTCGAAGCCGGCGCCGGTCAGGGCGTAGATATTGCCGAAGGTGGTGCCGAACTCGTCGTTGAAGAATGGCCCCTGCGCTTCGGGGGGCAGGGTGTGCTTGATGTCCGCGACCTTCTTGCGGATCTGGTACCACAGCTCGGGGATATCCTTGGAATACATCGCGTCACGGGCCATGAACGTGACCTGGGACTCACCGGGCCGGGAGAACGAGACGATCTTCTCGTACTCGCCGGTCTCCATCAGTTTCTTCTCGATACGTTCGGTGACCTGGCGCGACACCTCCTCGGCGGTCGCGCCTGGCCACAGGGTACGGATGACCATGGCCTTGAAGGTGAAGGGTGGATCCTCGCTCTGCCCCAGCTTGGTGTAGGACATGGCGCCTACTGCTGCCAACAGGATCATCAGGAACAGTACGATCTGGCGGTTGCGCAGCGCCCAGGCGGAAAGGTTGAAACCCATCGGGACTTACTCCTTGGCCGCCAGGTTCACTTCACGGTTGCTGCGGTCCACAGGCCGCACCTGTTGCCCCTCGCGCAGCACATGGCCGCCCGCAGCCACCACCCAGTCGCCGGCCTCCAGGCCTTCGAGCACCGGCACGCTGTCCGCGCCATAGGCACCCAGACGCACAGCGGCGCGCTGCAGGCGGTTGTCCTTGCCAACCCGCCAGACATAGGCCTGCCCCGCCTCGGCGGTCACTGCCGACAGCGGGACTGCCAGCGGCGAACGTTCGGCATGATCGATGAACACTCGCGCGCTCTGGCCCAGCTCGGCAGGGGTGGCGTTGGAGATAAAGGCGATGCGCGCGGCAAAGGTGCGCGAACGCGGGTCCGCCGCCGGGGAAAGCTCGCGGATCCGGCCTTCGAAACGCCGGTTCGGGTGCGACCACAGTTCCACGCTGACTGTCTGCCCGACAGCAAAGCGGGCGAACTGTTGCTCCGGCAGGCCTATGACCACTTCGCGCTCACCATCGGCAGCCAGCGTGAACACAGTCTGCCCCGCCGCCACCACCTGGCCCACCTCGACCTGACGCTTGGCGATCACGCCGGCCTGGGGCGCGCGCAACACGGCGTACTCGGCCTGGTTGCCCGCCACTTCGTACTCGGCCTTGGCCTGCTTCAGGCGGGCCATGCCGGCGCGGTAAAGGTTCTCGGCATTGTCGAACTGGGAATGGCTGACCATCTGCCGATCCAGCAGTTTCTGGTAGCGGTCGCGCTCGGCGCGCACCAGCGCCAGGTTGGCTTCGGCCGCGGCCAGCTGGGCGCGGTTAGCCTCCAGTTGCAGACGCACGTCCTGCGGGTCGAGTTCGGCCAGCGGCTGCTCGGCCTTGACCCGCTGCCCCTCCTCCACCAGGCGTTTGCTGACCTTGCCTCCGATGCGGAACGCCAGTTCAGGCTCGAAGCGCGCCCGCACCTCGCCCGGGTAACTGTCGGCGGATGCGCCGGCCGGCTGGGGTTGGACCACCAGCGCCGGGCGCGGTGCGGCAGGTGGCGCGGCCTCCTGGCCGCAGGCGGTGAGCAGCAGCACGGCAACGGCCGGCAGGGCGAGGGACAACGCACGACGCAACATGATGAATGACCTTTGGCAGAGGGCGCATCGAATATTTATACTGGCGAGTATATTAAGTCAGCGAATCGAGCCGGGGAAGCAGGCGCTTCAGAGAAAATCGATATTTAGTGGTGCGACGTACGCTGCAGCCGACCGCCCCTGGACCCGGTAAGATGTGCCCCTTTCACAGAGAATGCGGTCCCTCATGTCCAACGACGCACCCATCGGCCCCGGCCGGCCCAAGGACCTTGCCAAGCGCGAGGCCATCCTCGAAGCCGCCAAGCGCCTGTTTCTCAGCCTTGGCTATGCCAACACCAGCATGGATGCGGTCGCTGCGGCGGCAGGTGTTTCGAAACTCACCGTCTATAGCCATTTCACCGACAAGCAGACGCTGTTCGGCGCGGCGGTCATGGCCACCTGCCAGAACCAGTTGCCCGACCTGATGTTCGAGTATCCTGAAGGCGCGGCGGTGGAAGATGTGCTGCTGAACATTGCCCGTGGTTTCCAGGCTTTGATCAGCAGTGACGAGGCCGTCAAGCTGAGCCGCCTGATCTTTGCCCTGGGTAGCCAGGATCCGGGGTTTGGCCAGTATTTCTATGCGGCGGGGCCCAAGCGGGTGATGAGCGGGATGGAGGCGTTGCTGCGTTGTGTCGACCAGCGCGGGCTGTTGCGGATCGATAACCCGTGGCAGGCGGCGGAGCATTTCTTCTGCCTGGTGAAGGGGGCGCCGGATTATCGGTTGCTGCTGGGGTGCTCGCCGGCGCTGGAGGGGGATGAGGCTGAGGCGCATGTGCGGGAGGCGGTGGGGGTTTTTATTCGGGCGTTTCGGGGGTAGGTTCGGGTTTGGGTTTGGGTTTGGGTTTGGGTTTGGGTTTGGGTTTGGGTTTGGGTTTGGGTTTGGGTTTGGGTTTGGGTTTGGGTTTGGGGCGATTGTTTTGGTTTTTGTGAGCGCATTCGTAGAAGATGTCGACATTTAGTCACCCTTTCGCCTTTACGGCGACCTACTTTTGTCTTGACAAAAGTAGGCAAAACCGTTCGGCTCCGTTCATACGGCCCCTACGCTTCGCT